>CAYJHS010000045.1:8919-14532 GCA_964369815.1 uncultured Desulfovibrionaceae bacterium | reverse complement strand
AACTCGTTGTAAACATATACCAAATGAGCGCAAACCTCAAGGCTTCACTGCCTGAAAAATTTGTTTTACCAATGTAAACGGTTGTGTCAACTCGTCCCATTAAGTTATGAAAAATCTAAGATCCCCGCTCCCCAGGTAAAACCAGCGCCTACAGAAGCCCCCATAAGCTTGCTTCCTTTGACAATGAGCTTTTGCTCACGGGCATCGTGTAAAGCCAACGGTACAGAGGCTGAAGAGGTATTGCCATACTTGTGCACATTCTCAAAGACTTTTTCATCACGAAGGTTTAAGCGAGAGCCCACTGCCTCAATAATGCGAATATTGCCTTGAAGCGGTACATATAAATCTATATCATCAAAGGACAATCCACTTTGTTCCAGCACTTCATGGGCAACGCTCACAAGATTACGCACGGCATGCTTAAATACTTCACGCCCCTGCATATGCAAGAAAAATTCTTCTTTTACACTTTCACCATGCTTATAAGCCACACGAGTGCCACCACCAATAGTGATAAGATCCCATACTTTGCCATCAGTATGACAAATAACGTTACTGACCCTTGCAAGTGATTTTTCTGAGCTTGACCGCAACACAATGGCGCTAGCACCATCACCAAAGAGTACGCAAGAAGCACGGTCTTCCCAATTCAAACGACGCGTGAGCGCTTCTACACACACAAAAAGAATGACCGCATCCTTATGCGTAGTCAAAATGGATTCACACAAAGAAAGCCCATATAAAAAGCCAGAACACGCCGCATTAAAGTCCAGCGCCATCACTGTGCCGCAACCCAAGTTTTTCGCAACAATACTGGCAGTGGAGGGGCACATAAACTCAGGAGTACATGTAGCCACTAACAAATGTGTCACATCAGTAGCTTCAATATTGGCCTCAACCAAGGCTTTTTGACCAGCCTTAGTAGCAATGTCCGAGCCATTTTCATCCTCAGCAAGTATATATCTATTTTTAATACCTGTACGTGAGGTAATCCATTCATCGCTGGTATCAACAATGCGACACAAGTCTTCATTGGTCAAAACACGTTCAGGAACGTGGGTTCCAAGGCTGTGAATGTAACACGTCGTCGTAATATTTTTTGGTGTATTCATGGACACTATTCTCTATACTGCTTTAATTTTAACAAAGCTTTTTTACAAAGCTCTGCTAAAGCGGGTCAGCTCATCATTGGCCATAATAGTCTGTGCAAGGTGCTTGTTGGTGCCTTTGCGGACAAAGGTTCCACCCATCTTTACTGCGCTACAAATGGCTTTGACATTGGATTTACCGTGACACACAAGAATAAGCCCTTGTAATCCAAGTAAAGGAGCACCGCCATATTCTGCATAATCCACAGTTTCTTGAAATTTTTTGAAAGCACTTCTGGCAAGTATGGCACCAAGGCTGGGCAAAAAACCTGAAAGCAAGTTTTTCTTCAAAATGCGAATAAGCGAAGTAGAAAGACCCTCGCTCATTTTCAAAACCACATTGCCCATAAAGCCATCACAAATCACTACATTGATATCGCCGGTAAAAAGGTCACGCCCCTCACAATTGCCCGCAAAATTTAAATTTTGCGCCATTTTTAAAAGCTCATAGGCTTCCTTAACCTGCGAATTTCCTTTGCCTTCTTCTTCGCCAATGCTCAGCAAACTCACATTAGGAGCTTGATATTCTAAAATATCCTTGGCAAAAGCACTGCCCATAAGGCCAAATTGAAACAAGTGGTAGGGCTTGCAGTCCACATTGGCGCCTACATCAAGCACCACTAGCGGCCTTTTTTCTGTGGGCAAAAGCGTCGTCAATGCCGGCCTTTCTACACCTTGAATGCGACCCACAATAAACATGCCACACGCCACAGTAGCACCGGAATGCCCAGCACTTACCACAGCATGCGCAGCCCCTTCCCGCACTAGGCGGCAAGCCACTTGTATAGAAGCATTCTTCTTGCGCCGCAGTACATCCGACGGCTTTTCGTTCATATGCACCACATCTTCAGCATGAACAATCTCATAATGCACACCAGCAACGTCCAAAAGCTCTATTTCTGCCTGTATTTTAGCGGTATCTCCTACTAAGAGTACAGTCAAATCATAGAGCTTTGCAGCACTGATGGCACCAGGAACCACTACGGAGGGACCATAATCCCCCCCCATGGCGTCCACAGCGATGATGGGGCGTATATCCATTAAGCCTGATCAGCAGCCGTGGCAAGAACCTTGCGACCTTTGTACACGCCGCAGCTAGCGCACACAGAGTGCGGTAAGGTGGGCTCGCCACAAGAGCAATAAATTACAGTAGGCACAGCCACACGGTCATGGGAACGACGCATACCCTTTCTTGAACGGGATTTTTTGTTTTGTTGAACAGCCATAGTATTCTCCTTATCAACCGAAATTATTTAGGTAGTATTTTTAAGTTGCGCAGTGCGGCAAGGCGAGGATCACCCTCGTTTTGTACACAAGTACAACTTTTATCATTTAAGTTCACACCGCAGTGTGTACATAGCCCTGCACAATTATCCCTGCAAAGAGGGCGCATGGGCAAAGCCAACATAAATTCTTCCCAAGCAAGTGAAGCCATATCTAGATAAGGGACATTTTTTTCCACAAATACATGGCTCTCAACATCTTGCAAAGCGTCTTGAATATCCTCATTTTGTGCATCTTCTTCATGCTCAAAAGGAATGGATTCTCCAGGAATAGACTCAAAGGTATCTATCTCATGCTCAATAGTCACCGGCGCATCTTCCGCACACAAGTCACACACCTGAACAACTTTTCCCGTGAGTTTACCCCGCACAAGGCAGCCCCCCTCTATGGGCAGCACTGTAGCTGACAGACGTATTGGCACCACTACTTGGCAGTCAATGTGCAACTCCTGTATGGGTTTATCCCATACCGATGCGTCGTCTACCACAATTTTTTTCCCCGAAGTGGGAATGTCGTCTATGGCAATATGCAATATATCCATCATTCTTTTTGTCATACTTTCCTTGCGAACTGTGTCTTTTACATGCCCATATGCTCTCCTGTCAAGGTGCAAAAGAGAGATTTTTTTTGCATGCGTCACCATAAGTGCCTTCGCTTTTGGCACTGCTACAACAATGAGCGGAAATAGTAAAGAAAAATTTTATGCATGTTTTTTTTATGCGCTTACCATGACATCATTGCCAAAGGACAATGAGTGACTATATAAAACTCACGCAATTTTGCTGATAATATGTCTAAAAATACATGTATATAAACCACAAGGGACACCCATGACGACATCTTCTAGCAAGCAACTCTTTGTTATTATAATCAATTCTATCGTAAACTTAGTTTTAGCTGCAGCCAAAATTCTTGTGGGATTTTTCTTCCAAAACCAACTACTCATTGCCGATGGAGTACACTCATTATCAGACTTACTCACCGACATATTTGCCATCATTGGCCTTTATATGGCCAAAAAACCCAAAGACGAAGAACATCCCCTCGGCCACGGCAACCTTGAATACGTCTCGTCCCTCACTGTCGCCATCCTTATTTTCTTCATGGTTTATGGTTTATTACAAGAACTCGTGACGGGCTGGTATGACCTTTCTTCAAACATAAACTCTATGGTGCTCTTTGTGGCCATTGGTACCTTTGTCGTCAAACTTACCCTCTCCTGCTATGTCCTATACCAAGCTAAGCGACTTGATTCGCACACTTTAAAAAGTAGTGGCATTGAATCCATGACTGATGCGTACTCCACCATCATTGTTATTATTGGACTTTTACTCACTGAATATGGCATAGAAAATGGCATAACTTGGCTTATATATGCTGAAAAAATTGCCACCATTGTAGTCATAGCCTTGCTCATCAAGGCCGGATTAGAAATATATCTCAACAGCACCGTAGGTATTGCCGGCGCTCAAGCCTCAGAAGAAATACAAGAACACTTTTTCTCAATTATAAAAGATACGGCCATACAGCATCAAGACAGGTTCGCCATAACAGAATTTATCGTAATAAAACAAGGCATTGACTATGTAATTTACATTTCAGGCTGTTTTCAAAAGGAAATTTCTCTCAAAGAAGCCAGTCAAAAGATTTAAACAATAAAAGCCCTGCTCTATACTGATGCTAGAATTAAAAAGGTAAATGTACAATTTACCACAGCTTACTAAAAAACTTACACTGTAAACAACAATGCCCCTGCCATACCCACAAAAATCACCGCCGTAGCACGATTCATATAAATCTGATACCGTGGCGACTCATTAAACCAACGGGCAAGTTGCCCCCCCAAAAATGCAATAGACCCAAAAACCACAAAGGCCGAAAGAATAAAAAGCCCTCCCAACATAAACATTTGCAAAGGCATAGACCCATACGCCGGACTCGCAAATTGTGGCAATAGTGCCAAAAAAAATAGCGTCACCTTGGGATTGGTAATATTCATGATAATACCCCGTTTATACAACGCAAAATTACCAATAAATTGCTGATTTTCAAGATTTGCCTTGCTGGTGCCACTTTTAATAGTCAACCATGCCAAATATACCAAATAGGCCGCACCAATAATCTTCACAATCCAAAAAGCCGTAGGAGAAGTCTGGAAAATCACTGCCACCCCTAACGCCACAGCCATCGTATGCCCTATAATACCCGTCATTAAACCCAAGGTAGTGCAAATACCAGCACGAGCGCCATATAAAGCCGATTGCGTAAGTACAAAAATATTATCCGGCCCCGGCGCCAAAGCTAAAAGCACAGCAGCAAAACAAAATGCAGAAATTACTTCCCAAGGTAACATAGACTTTCCTCTTATATTAATTTTAAGGGATTTTTCTGGGGGGAAACTTTTGTGAACAAAAGTTTCCCCCAGCCCCCCCTTCAAAAAACTTTAAATGCGACAACATCTTATTGTTTAAATATACATCTTGCCGCAATGTAAAACACAATCTGTGTATGTAACTATTGTCCTAACTCGACAAAAAAACTTGCACTAATTCTTCGCTACCTTGCTTTGCAATGAATAATTCCTGCGGTATGCACGGGTCAGCTTTTCATTGGTATAGTATGAAAATACAATTGGTATCGATATAATTGATACCAGTATTTTTATACTATACCATGGTTGGCTACGAAGCTTTGCAAAGTGGTAATTTTTTTATGGCGAGGCAACTTTTGAATACGGTCTTCAAGCTTTAAAGCTTCAGAACGGCTTTCACAAGCAACGCATACGCATACGCTCACTGGGCGGCGTGTCTTGGTATATTTTGCACCACCGCTTTTAAGGCCATTATGCTCACGAAGTCGACGATCCATGTCGGTAGTTACACCACAATACAAGGAATCATCGGCACAACGCACCAAGTATACAGACCATATTTGCATGACGGCTTTTGTACTTTGTACAAGCAGATTTTGTCAATATGAGAACTCTATTACGGCAAACCTCTCCTTTTAACAACAGGGTGGCGCCGCATTGAAAGTTTTTTGAAAGGGGGGTCTGGGGGAAAACTTTTGTTCACAAAAGTTTTCCCCCCAGCCCCCCCTTCAAAGTTATTTATGTTGCATAGTAGTGTTAAGCACGCTTAGTGGATGGCTTTGCGAGGGTAGTTCTGCAATAGCGTTTAAG
>CAYJHS010000045.1:0-8909 GCA_964369815.1 uncultured Desulfovibrionaceae bacterium | reverse complement strand
CCCTACCATTAAAACACCGGGGGGGCGCCCCATTCAATTTTTTTTCAACGGGGGGGCGGGGCCAAAACTTTTGACCAAAAATGTTCCCCCCCAGAAAATATATTATTTTTACGCAAAATCAGGGTCAAGAGCTGCGCGGCCATTATCCAGCATAATATAGATATAATGCAGGCCTCGCTCGTCGATGGGTACGATGGGAAAGGAGGTATGGCAATTGTCGCAGCGCACCATGGCAGGTTGTGTTGGGGCAGCCAAGGAGACATGTCGGCGGCATTGGGGGCAGGGGTAAAAAAACAAAACTTCCATGCCCTCAGGGGAAACAGGTTGTATAGGTTTTTGGTTTTTCATGCGAGAAACTCCACAAGAACCTTACCTGTCATGGTGTCAGGCACATCCTTGTTCCATAGCTTAATGAGTGTAGGTGCCACGTCGGCGAGTTTGCCGTGATGCAAGCGCACCTTTGCGTCATCTTGTATTAAAATACACGGTACCACATTGGTGGTATGCGCTGTTTGTGGATTACCGTCTTTATCCAGCATCATTTCACAATTTCCGTGGTCGGCAATAATAAGCATGCGCCCGTGCATGGCACGTACCGCTTCCACAAATTGTCCTACGCACCCGTCCACCGCTTCACAAGCGGCAATGGCTGCGGGCAACATTCCTGTATGGCCTACCATGTCACCATTGGCGAGATTACAAACCACGAGACTGTATTCACCGCTTTTATAGCTTTCTATGCATTTTTGAGTCACTTCGTGGCAACTCATGGCAGGGGCTAAATCATAAGTAGGCACACTGCGAGGAGATGGTACAAGGATGCGTTCTTCGCCAGGGAAGGGTTCTTCCCGACCTCCATTAAAGAAGTAGGTCACATGTGCATATTTTTCTGTTTCAGCAATGCGCAATTGTTTTGCGCCCCACGTAGACACCACTTCACCAAGCCCCATTGTAAGGCTGTCTTTGGGGAAGGCCACAGGCAAGGTAAAGTCTGCTTCATAGCTTGTCATGCTGGCAAGTTCTGCAAAATGGGGAATTTTGCTTCGTTCAAAGCCGTCAAAGTCTTTATAGGTCAAGGCCCTTACTAGCTCACGCATACGGTCGGCACGGAAGTTATATAAGAACAAGCCGTCGCCGTCTTGCCAATATCCATTTTCTACGAGCAAGGTAGGAAGGATAAATTCATCTGACAGTCCTGCATCATAAAAAGCCTTGGTAGCAGTAACGGCGTCGGCATCGGGGGCTATGGGTGCAATATTGGCATCTGTCATACTTTTGCCATGCACGAGCAAATCCCAAGCTTTTTCAACACGCTCCCAGCGGGTATCTCTATCCATAACATAAAAACGACCGCACAAGGAAGCAATACGGGCAGTGCCTGCTTTACCTTGCAAACTTGTTAAAAAAGTCTGTACATCTTGTAAGTATTTCGCACCACCTTGAGGTGAGGTATCACGCCCGTCCATGAAGCAATGGAGGTACACATGCAAACCGGCCTCAACAGCTACTTGCGTTAAAGCCTGCATGTGTAAATAATGGCTATGTACGCCGCCATCGGAAAGCAGCCCGGCTAAATGCAGACGTCCACTGCCGCCATTGGCTACCTGCGTTTTACGCATGATTTAGGTGAAAACTTAATTTGGTTCAAGTGCTCCGGATTCCATGGCAACATCTATGCGGGTCATGTCTTGATAGACTACCGAGCCTGCGCCAATATTTAAGTGTCCCACCTCAGAGTTACCGATGTAACCTTCAGGCAAGCCTACAGCACGCCCAGATGCATCTAACGAAGAATGAGTAACATCTTGAAAAAGAGCATCCATATGCGGCGTATTAGCAAGCTCAGGCGCATTGCCGGGGCCCTTAGGAGCCATCCCCCATCCATCTAAAATAAGTAAGATGGTAGGTGTGAGAGTTTGTGCAGAATCAAAGCTGTTGTGCATGATAAAACCTTCAATGCATTTATACGTTTTCTTGTTCTAAAACAGGCGCTTTTTGTGTGGGTAATTCTTGCCATAGTTGTTCTATTTTGTATAACTCACGCACAGAAGCTTGAAAAATATTTACAACTACGTCGTTTAAATCCAACAAAATCCATTGTCCGGTTTGTTTGCCTTCGGTACGCAAGAATTCAAAATTATGTTCTTTGCAAAAAAGTTGCACGCCTTCAGCCATACTTTGGGCGTGACGCATGGAAGTAGCCGTAACTACAACCATGGCTTCGGCAAAGGTATTTTGATGCGCAAGGTTTATACTGACAATGTCTTGCCCTTTATGGTCTTGCAAAAAATTTTGTAATGATAACACTTTATCCGCTGTAGGAAGCATTGAATATTTCTTTTTCATAATTCACCTTGTTGAGTATGTCCTGCCTATAGCTCAAAGTTTTAAGATATGCAAACATATAAAAGCACTTTTATCAAAATTTCGTATTATCCACTGACTTTATATGGTTTTTATTTATTTTTTGCCATTTTCTGCATTATACAAATAAAAAGGCATCCCATAAAGCTTGCCTTAAGACGTCCTTCACTATAAAATAAGTGCGTAAATATAGCGTAAAAGGAAGTTTTAGTATAAAAAAACACAAAACCCTGCATTTGCTATGCAGGCACACAAAGGAGTACCCATGGCTACAATTACTGCAGAATATATAGGCAACTTACAACTCACCGCCACGCACACACAAAGCGGCGCCACTTTGACCACCGACGCCCCAACTGACAATGGAGGCAAAGGCGAACATTTTTCCCCCACAGACTTATGTGCAACTTCCCTTGCTACTTGCGCCATGACTATCATTGGTTTATATGCCGACTCTCACGGGCTTGATGTGGTAGGTACAAAAATAGACATTGTCAAAGTTATGTCACAAAACCCACGCCGCATTGCCAAGATTGAGATAACCATGTACATGCCCAAGAATAATTATTCTGATAAGGACAAAAAAGCCATGCAAAATTGCATGAATGCTTGCCCTGTACATCATAGCCTACACCCCGATGTAGAAAAAGTTTTTAACATTATTTGGTAAAAATGCGCCGTAACATGGCCTAAAAGAAAAACCCTGTGAGTGCATGGCATGCTCACAGGGTTTTTACTGTATCTTTTTAAGAAAATTATTTCTTTTCTTGTGGCTTATCGTCTTTTTTCTCAGCAGGTTTATTGCCTTCGTCCTTGGCATCAGCAGGCTTTTCGCCTTCTGGCTTTGCTTTATCTTCTTTGGCTTCTGCTGGTGTCGCTGGATCGGTGGCAGGTGCTGGATCAGCAGCCTTTGGTGTTGGCGCAACTGACTTGTACTCCACCTTGTGTTTGTTCATTTCTGCAATAACTTCAGAAGTAATATCCAAAGACTTATCGTAAGAAAGGGTCACTTCTGAGCTGACAATTAACTCTAACTTATTTTTATTGCGATATTCATCCAGAGTACGTTGTAAAAGATCATTTACAATATTCATGACATTTTGCTGTTCAGCATTCATGCGTTGTTGTAATTGATTGTAAACAATTTGAATTTCTTGTTGCACTTCCATATTTTCTGGATCGGCTTGCACTTTTGCTTGTAAAGCAGCAAGTTCCGTTTGAATTTGTGCTTGCACAGTGTTCAAGAAATCCACACCAGACTTCCCGGGGTCACTTTCACGAAAAATACGTGCTATATCAACAACTTTCATTTTCATTGTAGCGACTTGAGGGACTTCTTCCGTGGGTTTACAGGCAGTAACAAAACACACAAGTAACAATAACAAAGGTAAAATACGCAACATAAAAACTCCTTTTTTTATTTTAGAAAAACACGACATACTGCTACCAAGGGGTCCGTGCGTATTTCTCGAATATATATGATGCTATCACAGCGTGTGACAATCGAAACACGCTATTTCTTTTTTTCTAAAAATACAAGTAAAATTTTGCTTATATCGTTTAGAATCCACGGCATTCTGCTCTGGATAAATTTTGAGGGGAAAACTTTCATGAACCAAAGCCTTCCCCCTAAAAAGTCTTACAATATATTTCGCTGTTAAAAATTTCTATAATGCTTATCACGAGAACTTACTTGGCTTAAATAAGCTCGGGTTTCTCTGTAAGGTAAACCTGTCACGAGGCGGCGAAAAACTTCATCTGGGCCCATAGCATTGATGTTAGCGATGGCTTGAGACTTTGTGCGCCCAAAGAAGGGGAACAAACGCCCAGGCCCCATATTGTAGGATGCGATGGTACAATATTCTCGTGAACGTTGATCTTCAATTTGATTAAAATATTGGGTCATCATCAATTTCACAAAAGCAACACCAAGAGTAATATTCATTTCGGGTTTGGTAATTTGCTCAAAGCCAAGATTAGCACTTGTGCCATACACATACTTGTGCATGCTACGAGCAGTACCGGGGAGAAGTTGCATAAGTCCCATGGCTCGGGCTGGACTCACTACGTGGGGCTTAAAGGCGCTTTCAGTTTGGATAATTGCATAGATTAATGATTAACGAATATTAAATTTTTTAGAAACTTGACTAATAATATCCTTATACAATTTGGCTCGGGCCGGTATAGATCCAGGCACTGCAGCCACATAGCCAAAACCGTAATTATTGGCTCTACCATCACGAGCAAGAAGTTTTGACTGAATAGCGTCAATGGACGGACGCCCAAGGTCACACAACAAAGCAAAGCTTGCTTTTTGCACTGCGCCGGAAACAGACGTTTTTTTGGCAGCTTGTGCCCAGCGCAAGGGAGTACCACTCGGGGTGAGGGCTTCACCCTGCTGCGAAAGCTGTGTACTTACAAGATTTAAGGCATGAGCAGTGTCAGCATCGGCACCCTGACCAAAAATGCTTGCATCTTGCGCAAGCACTAATGCTAAGGAGGTTGCAGTGCGCTCAAAACTTCTATTACCCATAACTGTATTTAAAAAAGTATCGTGCTCAGAAAATTCTACCCAGTTGGTGACGGTATTTGCTGTGCCTTTTTGTGTTTGCACCTGAGCATGATCATGCTCGCGTACAGTTTTTGTGGCCTGAGAACGTACCGACCAACTACCCTGCATTTCAATAGGCTTGGGATAATCCTCAGGACGCAATTGCGCCACATCTTTGTTGACAAAGCGACGCACTTCTGTGCCCTCCATTTGCGGCACAAAGCCCACCAGCAAAATAGCCAAGGTAAAAGCCGCAGCGGCATAGCAGGTATAACTGAAGGCCGAAGTAAGGCTTGATAAGATTTTTTGTGTTGGCATAGATGTGTGCATAGCATTTCCCCATAGTCTAAAGATGAATCCGATACAGGGCTTATGCAAAGTCTTTGCCAAGTATATATTATACTAAAATTATTACATAAATACTATGTTGTCAGATTAAATACGTCAATTTTTTGTTCTAAAAAAAGTATTACTTTTTCTGGGGTGAAAACTTTAATTGCGGCAACATACACATATTTTAATAAAATTTTGCCGCAACAAAGGCTTATAGTTGCTCTTTTAAACAAGTGATAAGACTATGATAAAAAATTATAGGCGCGTTTTGAAAGGAGAGGGGAGGAGTTTGGGGAGGGGAGAGGAAAACTTTTTGGCGCTAGCAAAAGTTTTTCCTCTCCCCTCCCCAAAAAACTTTACTAATCCGTGCTTTTTTGCAGAAGTTCTTGCAAACGGGCGTGAGCGGCGTCTGCATCCATCCCTTGCTTTTGGGCAATGTGCGTAAGATTTTCCACCGCATCACAGGGGCGGATATAAAGAGGCTGTAGGTCATCGTTATGATATTGGGCATGCTGTGCCAAGAGGGACAGTGCTTCAACGCTTGGATGTAGGATATCCAAAAAAGTTGTTTTTTGATTGGCAGACATGGCAATTGACGGCAAATTTTCTTGTAAGCTTAGCATATTGCGTTGTACACCGCTGCCTAGCATACACATGGGTGTTTCGCTCCCTACAAAATGTGTTAACGCCTGTGCCACAGCAACAGGTGAAAGAAGCACAACTTCCCCTAAGGGCTTTGGCAGGAAATTCTCTCCTGCAGATATTTGTGTGGAAAAGCATTGATAATGGACAAGGTTACGCCGTGCATGGGTAAGCACACAAAGGCGATACTCTCCGCTTGGCTTATGCAGACAAGTTTGCAGGCTTTGTAAGCGTAACTGCGCCGTCAAAGCCAATGCCTGCATATAGTCAATGCCAGCATTACTTGCGCCGGTGATACGGCGTATAGCTGCCACGGTGCTCATAATCAGGCGCAAACCCGTAAAACTTCCTGGGCCATGCACGCAAGCGTAACGTTCAATATCTTGAGGTGTTATGCCATGCAGAGCACACAGATTTTGCAAGGCCGGCGTGAGTATTTCTGCCCCCTTAGTAGGAGCAGAAATACTGTGCGCACTAAGCATTTCTACTTCTTGGCTTCCTGGTGACTCGGACGCTTTGTTCAGTATTATATCCAACTGCCCTTCAGCGGCATTGAGCACGCAAATGAGCATATTAACCCCAGAAGTCTTTTATAATACGCCAAATATCATTAAAAGTCGCCAAGATCATAAGACCAATAAGGAGGAAAAAGCCCACCTGTGTTAAAATTTGACGAATACGAGGCGAAACTGGCCTACGAGCTATCATTTCAATGGTGTAAAACACAATATGCCCACCATCCAACACCGGTATAGGCAATAAATTCAAAATACCAAGGTTAATGCTGATAAGCGCTGCCAGCGCCAACACGGGTGCTAAGCCTTGTTCTGCTTGTTGTCCTACCATTTGAGCAATCATGATGGGGCCACCCACTTGATCTAAGGGAACTACCCTTTGGAAAAGCTTCACAAAGCCCGTCCAAGTAAAGACCACCATATCCCAGGTACGCACGGCACCCACCTTGGCTGATTCGAAAAAGTCTACAGGACTATGGTGCATTTCATTGGAGGCGTGCACACCAATGGCATAGGTTTCCACCTCTTCGCCAAAAATATTTTTGCGACGCATGGTCTTGGCTTGTATGGTCATATCCAAGATTTGCCCTGCTCGCTCTATTTGCACCTGCATGGGTTGTCCCTTGCTCTCCTCTATGGCTTCTGCCATAACAGCCCAGCTTTCTATGGGTTTTTTATTAATACTGACGATTTTATCCTTTGGTTGCAGTCCGGCTTCAGCCGCAGCACTTTTTTCGATAATAGAGCCGATGACCGGTAGCACATATTGTTGCCCATAGCCATAGGCCAGCCCCCAGCATAAAATCCACGCCAATAAAATATTAGCCGCAGGCCCTGCTATAACAACAAGTAAACGCTGCCAAGCAGGACGCAAGGCAAAGCTTTCTTTTTCGCTAAAACCTTCGGGCAGCTCTGCGTCCACTTCCTCACCCACAAGGGCGCAGTAACCCCCAAGGGGGATGAGAGACAAGCAATATTCTGTCTTACCATAAGTATACTTTAAGAGCTTTGGCCCAAATCCCAAGGAGAAGGTGCTCACGCCCATACCAAAGGCACGGCCCATAAGAAAGTGTCCTAATTCGTGAAAAAAAATCAGCCCTCCAAGGACAAGGAGAACGTAAAAAATACTTTCGAACATGATTATTCCTGTTTATGCGCCATGTCTTTTACACGGGCACGGGTTTTTGTATCTAAGTCATCAATATGTTCTAACACCATTGAAACATTATTTATATCTTGCCAAACTTGGCTTTCACCATCACATCCTTGTAGCGACTGTGCTACCAGCTGTGAAATATCTAAAAATCCAATGCGTCCATCTAAAAAAAGCTCTACCGCTACTTCATTAGCCGCATTGAGCACCACACAAGCATCCTGCCCTTGTCGCATAGCCTTTTCCGCCAAAGATAAACACGGAAAAGCTTCCCTATCCGGCGCTGTAAAAGTCAAGTCGCCCATGCTTAATAAATCAAGCGGCGCTACGCCACTATCCACGCATTGCGGCCATGCCAAACAATGCCCTATGGGCATACGCATATCCGGCGTTCCTAGGTGCGCTATGTAAGAATTATCCTGAAACTCCACAAGGGAATGGATAATAGACTGCGGATGCACTACCACGCCCAATTGTTCTGGCGTAATGCCATACAAGTGATAAGCTTCTATAATTTCGAGCCCTTTATTCATAAGCGTGGCCGAGTCAATGCTAATTTTTGCGCCCATATTCCAATTAGGATGCGCAAGTGCTTCTTTTTTCGTGACATACTGCAAACTTGCACGAGTCTTCCCACGAAATGGCCCGCCCGAAGCAGTAAGCACCAAGCGCTTTACATGACTGTCAGCCCTTCCCGCAAGCATCTGAAATAGTGCATTATGCTCAGAATCCACCGGCAAAATTACAGCACCACTTTGTGCGCATAGCTTACGGAGCAATGTTCCGGCAAGCACAAGAGTCTCTTTATTGGCAAGGCAAATAACTTTACCCGCCTGAGCCGCAGCCACTGTGCCCCGTAAACCCGCTGCCCCCACTTGCGCCGAAAGCACCGTATTGGCGACCTCAAGCGTGGCAAGCTCTGTATAGCCTTCCTGACCGCAAACAATTTGCGGTGTATAATCCTTTAAAGGGCGCAAAAGCTTTCGCAAAACATCCACGCCAGCTTGATCATAGACAGCTAAATAGGCAGGGCGAAAACGACTCGCCTGCTCTGCAAGTAATTGCACATTAAAAGCACCTGCCAGCGCCACTACTTCAAAAAGCTGGGCATTAGCCTCCATGGCCTGTAGCGCACTCACCCCAATGGAGCCAGTACTACCAAGCACAACAACTCTGCGCTTGTCAGCTATCCAAGCCTCACTGGGCGGCGCTGAAATATAATCTATGCTGCCATGTCTGGCAGGCCAAATATGTTGCATGGTGACCTTTATATATAATGTTTTTTTCTTGAGGGGGAAGGGGGAAACTTTTTCTCGCGCCAAAAGTTTCCCCCTTCCCCCTCAAACTCCCC
>CAYJHS010000044.1:0-15234 GCA_964369815.1 uncultured Desulfovibrionaceae bacterium | reverse complement strand
TTGAAGGGGGTTTGGGGGAAACTTTTTTTTCCTAAAAAAAGTTTCCCCCAAAAAATAAAACCATCTTGCTACTTATTCTCGACCAAGATATTCCTTGGTGCGTGTATCTACCTTTACTCTATTGCCTTCATTAACAAAAAGTGGCACTTGAATGACAAGACCGGTTTCTAAGGTGGCGGGTTTGGTGACATTGCTCACAGTATCGCCTTTAGCGCCGGGTTCTGTTTGTACAACCTCCAGTACCAGCGACACAGGAATATCAATATCAAGAGGGTTTCCTCTATATAAAAGCACGCGACATTCTTGACCATCTTTCAAAAATCCGGCTTTTCCATCGGTAGCTTCTGCCTTCATAGTTAGTTGTTCATAGGTGGTCATATCCATGAAAAGTAAATCTTCGCCATCACGATACAAAAACTGCATATCACGAGTTTCAAGATCGGGACGTTCTACTTTTTCACCAGAACGAAAGGTATTATCTACGATGCGTCCGTTCAAAATATTGCGTAGTTTTGTGCGCACCATAGCACCGCCCTTACCGGGCTTAAAGTGTTGAAAATCCACTATTTCGAAGGGCGTACCGTCAATTTCAATTTTAAGTCCCTTTCTAAAGTCGGTGGTTGAGTACATATTTTCTCCTAACTATCCTTTTAAATGTAATAAAAGAGCCTGCACTCCCAGCGCATAGCTCTGTATTCCAAAACCAGAAATAACGCCCACAGCATGAGGCGCAATAAAGCTTGCATGGCGGATTTTTTCCTTACGGGCATGCACATTACTCAAGTGCACCTCAACATAGGGAATTCCAATCCACGTTAAGCAGTCTGCCAAGGCAAGACTTGTGTGTGTAAAAGCACCGGCATTGATGACAACACCATGAATACCTTCTTCTCGAGCTTTTTCAAGCCTATCAATAAGCTCACCTTCGTGATTTGATTGAAAAAAGTGTTGTTCTACCCCTTGAGCATTTTCTTGCAAAAGAGAGTTCACATGCCCTGCTATGGAGTCTATTCCTTCATGCCCATTTATATGCGGTTCTCTTTGCCCAAGGGCTCGCAAATTAGGGCCGTTGATTATTAAAATTTGTAGCATTTTTTCACCATTTGCATTTTGCTCAAGAAAAGCTTATATTCATTATACGAAAGGGTAAAATTTTCACTTATTCAGCACACCTTGTCAAGCAAAAGTGTATGCCATTTTATAATTTGAGAGAATATCATGCAATCTGAACTTATTTTAGAAACCACCGCCTATACCTTTGAACAAATTATTCACCACGAAAAAGCACAAATTGCTCTAGCTGGGCGCTCTAATGTGGGAAAATCTTCATTGGTCAATGCGCTGGCAGGTAGAAAATCGCTGGCAAAAATCAGTGCGACTCCGGGAAAGACTCGTTCCTTGAACTTTTACAATGTGCAACCGGAAGACTTTTATATTGTGGATTTACCGGGCTATGGCTATGCTCGTTGTAGCAAGGAAGAACGAAATGCATGGGGCAAGCTCATGCAGCGCTATTTGGTTAACTGTGAATCATTACATGCTCTTGCTGTACTCCTAGACTGTCGTTTACCTCCGCAAAAAATTGATTTGCAATTGGTAGAGTTTGCCCATGGACACAACATCCCTCTTTTGCCCATTCTCACCAAAGCCGATAAATGCAAACAAAGGGAAAGAAGCGAAAAACAAAAAATGTGGACAGGATACTTGCGTGGAGTCGTGCCCATTATAACCTCTTCTTCGAGCCGCTTGGGACTTGATACACTCTGGCAAGCATTGCGAGATATGGCTGCAAAGGAACAAGAATACTAATATAAAAAATCCGACTAAACTGCACATTTTGCGCATTCTAATCGGATTTTTTATATAACAACTACAAAAGTGTCTTTGTAGTTTAAGTATTTTTTAATGACCGCAGCTAGAGCTACCTGCACAACCGCCGCAAGAGCTTCCGCCAGAAGACGGCAGAGGTTTTTTAGGGTTGATGGCAAAGCCCATGTAACCAAAGTCAAGGCTAATACCTTCAACTTGTTCTAATAATTCTTTATTGATGCAAAAAACAAAACCTTCTGTGTTGAAAGTGGCGTCTTCGTCAGTTGGCTCATCCAGAGCCAATGCTAAGCGTGGGCCGCTTCAACCACCAGGAGCTAAATAAATGCGAATGGAACCTTTTTCTTTATCGGCAAAATAGGCGTCAAGTTCTTTACGGGCGCCTTCAGACAATTCAACCATGTTATGGCCTCCTATTTTTGTAGTGCCTAGAACCTAAGCACTGAATTACTATTTGTCAATGAAAGAAAACTTTGCTTATACAAAAATTTTACCCACAAAAAGCGCTTCTAAACTCTTCACAAACGTACATATTTTGCGTAGAGTTTCGCAACTACACTTGATACACCTTTGGAGATAGATATAATGAACACCAGAACTGTTTTACAGGCAGATGAAATTACACACATTTTAGACGGCCTTGTGCTCATGATTTTAGAAAAACACCCCACATGCGAAAGCCTTATGCTCGTAGGCATTCAAAGACGTGGTGCCGATATTGCCGCACGACTCCACCCTCTTCTACAGGCACAAACCGAAAATGATGTAGCCCTTGGTAGTCTTGATATTAACCTTTATCGAGACGACTGGACAAGTCTTGATGCCAAGCCACACATTGGACAATCAAATATTCCAAAAAACATTAATGGGTTTAATATTATCTTAGTAGATGATGTGCTCTATACGGGGCGCACCATTCGTGCTGCATTAGACGCCCTACTCGACTATGGACGTCCCAAAAAAGTTGAACTACTCGCCCTTGTGGACAGAGGACATCGAGAATTGCCCATCAGCGCCAACTATGTAGGCATTACCATTCCCACCGCTGTCAATGAGCATGTGAATGTTCTTGTACACGAACAAGACGGCAAAGATGAAATCCTAGTATTAAGTCAGTAAAAACAAAAAATAAGAACATGAAGATAAATTTTACTACCATACAACGTGTTTGTACCTTTTTTTGTGCCTTTTGGTGTTTTTCCATAGGCGTACTCCACGCTGAACATATCACCTTACCTAGCAAAAATGCAGTAACACTTCTCACCTCCCCATCTACGAAGAGAATTATTTTGGATATCCGCACGCCAGAAGAGTTTGCCTCAGGGCACATTGCCGGTGCACAAAATATAAATTTTTTCTCTGCGGATTTTGAAAAAAAAATTGCTCAACTTGATAAAAATGCCCACTACGTCATCTATTGCCGTACCAATGGACGTTCCTCTGTAACCTTTGAGCGTATGAAAGAGCTTGGTTTTAAAAATGTCGTTTGTATCAGCGACGGTATGAATGGCTGGAAGGCACAGAATTTACCAGTAGAGAAATAATTATTTGCGTTGTAAAGGATCAATTTTTTCTGGCGTTTCTATATTAAAATTCACTTTTGGGTGTAGCCAATAAGCAAGTCTTTCTGCTGCATCCACGACTTGCGGCCCAGGATAGGCAAAATCCGCTTCATTTACCTGCAAAATGCGTTTATTTTTTACAGCTTGCAAGGTGTCAAAAGAAGGACGTTCTTTCAGTGGCATAGGCACAGGGTTCATAAGCCCTTGCTGAATAATATAAGCCTCTGGGTCTTTGAGCTGTAAATCCTTTTCATTTATGCGTAAAAATGGTTCTGAAGTTACAATAACATTTCTTGCTCCTGCCACGTCTAAAATATCCATAATAATATTGTGCGAACCTGCCAAGATTAAGTTAGGGTAACGCAACTCATAGGCTACCGATACTCGGGGCACATCCAAAAGAATATTACGTAAATGACCAAGGCGATTTTTATAGCCTTTGACGAGGGTTTCAGCTTTTTTTTCTACACCTGCTAGCTTACCAAGACGCAAGATAGTCGAAAATATATCCTCAAAATTCTGCAAACGAAACAACAGTACCGGAAAACCCGCTTTACGTAAACCAAGCCCAAGCGACAAAGCCTCAGCACTGCCCATATATTGCAAAACGACATCCGGCTTCAGGGCGGTAATACGGCTGGGGATAGTGCGTATTGGCGTGCCAACAGGCGGTAAATGTGCCAATTCCTTTACATGCGCATCAACAAAAGTACGTCCAACTAGGGTATTGCCCACCCCCAGTGCCAGCATACACTCACTTAGGGGCGTATATAGACCAATAACACGGCTCACAGGTTTTTTGAACTCTAGGGTATACCCACTGTCGTCGGTGATGCGTATGGAACCCGTGTCAGTAGCATACCCAAGACTCGCAATTTGTAACAAAGCACAAACAACAAAAACTATGGAGAAAAACTTTTTCATACAGTACCCTTATAATATGGCTCAAATATGCTTTTATTTTAGCAAAAACTCATCCCAATGGCAAATGTACTGTGCCATTTTGATTTACTAAACACTACAACCTACAGTATTAAGCCCCTGCAAGCCTATATAAAAATGCTATTAATTCGGTAATTTTATATAGGCCAGCAGAGGCGTGCATAAGTATGGATAAAAATATTCTGCTTCGCATACTACAGTAAGGCAATAGTTACATTTTTTGTTACCTACATAATCGAAGCTTTAACTTCAAAAAAGACATCATTAAAGCGCTGAATTACAAGAAAATTCTTTTGCTTTCAAAATTTTACCTTAAAAAATCTATCTCAATTTTTACTGTATTTCCCTTTGCATTTTCTTAGCAAGTTTTTCAGCATTTTGTATCTGCTTATCGGTCATGCCCTTGCGTATATCTTTGGCAAGCCCTTGAAGTTCTTTACTCTTTGAGTCCAAATCTATACCCATTAGCAGATAGGCATAGCTTTGTACGAGATCCTTTTTTGTGCCACGACCATTGAAATACATATCGGCAAGGTGCACATACACATGAGCATTTTTCACCCTTACCAACATCTTAAAGTACTTCAATGCCTTAGCATAATCTTGAGCCCCGCCTTGCCCATTTTTATAGAGCACTGCTATGCTGTATTGTGCCAGTCCATAACCTTGCTTTGCAGAAAGTTCGTAGTATTCTCTTGCCTTAGCAAGGTTTTTAGGTACACCAAACCCTTCACTATATATTTCTCCAAGCATATACTGTGCAGAGTCCTTGCCTTGCTTTGCGGCTAACTCAAAATATTTCTTAGCTTTGGCATAATCTTGTTGCACACCTTTGCCATCAAAATACAGCAAACCAAGATTCACTTGCGCATCATCATCGCCCTGTTTTGCAGCCATTTCATAATATTGCTTAGCTTTAGCTAGGTCTTGCTTAACTCCATCACCATCAGCATACATGACCCCAAGGTTATATTGGGCGCCTAAGTGCCCGCTTTCGGCAGCTAGCGTGTTATACTTCAAAGCCTTAGAGTGGTCTTTAGGTACCCCAAGCCCCAAATAGTATATCCCGCTCAATAGATATTGAGCCTCTACATGCCCCTGCTTTACAGCCAATTCATAATAATCCTTGGCCTTAGCATAATCTTGAGGCACACCATTGCCTTTTGCATACATGACGCCAAGCTTATACTGTGCTTCAGCTAAGCCTTGCTTAGCAGCAAGCTCATAATATTCCTTAGCTTTAGCATAGTCTTGAGGCACTTCCTCCCCATCTTCATACATGGTAGCCACAAAAACTTGTGCATTTGCATCACCACTATTGGCAGCAGTTTCAAAATATTTTCGACCTATGCTAGCATCTTTGGGGACGCCAAAGCCATTATAATAAAGTCTCCCAATATTTGCATTTGCTATTGCTACACCTTGCTTAGCGGCAAGCTCATAATATTCCATAGCTTTTGTATAATCTTGTGCAACGCCAAGTCCATTATGATATATCTGCCCAAGGTTATTGAATGCCGGTCCATGATTTTGTTTAACTGCAAGCTCGTAATACTGCTTAGCCTTAGCATGGTCTTGTGGTACGCCAAAACCACCACTTAATATAACACCAAGGCTATATTGAGACTCTACATAACCTTGCTGTGCTGCTTGCTCATAATATTGCACAGCCTTTGGCATATCTACCGCTACGCCTAACCCTTTTGTATATATATTTCCAAGGGCATTCAGGGCTCGTGCATTGCCAAGCTTGGCACTTTTTTCAAAATATTCTTTGGCCTTGGTATAATCTTGTGGAACACCGTCGCCACTCACATAACGTAGTCCCATATTTAAATCTTTAAGAGTTTCGTCATTTGTTGCATTGTTAGCCAAGCCACTTGGCATATGTAGCACCAAAAGCACAACAGCTAACAAAGCCACATTAAAAAATTTTCTCATAACTTTCTCACATTTTTAAGGGTAAAAATCTTTCTATTGCATATAAATAGTTATTTTTTTAAATTATCCCTACACAAGCTTGAAGTCAAGAGTAAGCACGTCCCATCTCTCACAGTAAGCTCTTAAGGGGTTAAATATATTTACATAACAGCATTAAGCTTCCTCTAAAAACCATATTTTAATTGACATAAAATAGATTTACGGTAGTTTTTACTCACTACAGTCATACAAAAAATTCTCATATCTTAAAAACACTGCAACACACGAGTTACCTATGTTATATCTTGAATTTTTCTTTTTATTTTGCATGCTTTATCTTGGTAGTCGATTTGGAGGTGTAGGACTTGGTGCCATTGCCGCCCTTGGCCTTATGGTGGAAGTATTTATCTTCCGGATGCCGCTGGCAGAACCTCCCGTGGCAGTCATGCTTATTATCATCTCTGTGGTTACCTGTGCTGCCGTCCTCGAAGCTGCGGGCGGACTGAAATACATGCTACACATAGCCGAAGGAGTTTTGCGTAATAATCCAAAGCAAATTACTATATTAGGGCCTTTTACTACCTACTTTGTCACCCTACTCCTCGGTACTGGTCACGCAGTTTATTCCATCATGCCTATTATCGGCGATGTAGCGCTCAAAAACAATATTCGTCCTGAACGCCCCATGGCAGCCGCTTCTGTAGCTTCACAAATTGGTATTTGCGCTAGCCCCATTGCCGCCGTAACTGTATATTATTTAAGTCAATTAGCAGAAATTAACCCTAATATTAATTTACTGAGCATTATTTCCGTGACCATTCCTTCCACCATGGTTGCCGTACTTTGCATGTCGCTCTACAGCCTAAAACGTGGTAAAGAACTGGCCGATGACCCCGAATATCAAAGACGCCTCAAAGATCCCAAGTGGCAAAAAATCCTAGAAAGCAAAGCCGCCCCTTCCGCTACTGAAGAAATTCCCGCAAAGGCAAAACTTGCTGTATTTCTGTTTTTATTTGCCCTCATATGCATTATCTTTGTGGCAATGGTGCCGTCAGTTCGCACCTTTGGCGAAAATGTCATTCCTATGGATAAAATTATCCAAATGATGATGCTTGGCTTTGCGGGGATTATCCTCATCGTTACTCAAACAAAAACTAGCAAAATTCCCGAAGGTGTTGTCTTTAAATCCGGCATGGTGGCCACCATTTCCATCTTTGGTATCGCATGGATGAGCGACACTTTTTTCCAATATGCCATGCCTGCCTTTAAGGCCTCCATCACTACCATGGTGCATGACTATCCGTGGACATTTGCCTTTGCTCTTGCCGCCGTCTCTGTAGTGGTAAATTCACAAGCCGCCACGGCTCGCATCATGTTGCCCGTTGGGCTTGGCCTTGGCCTACCCCCAGAAGTACTCATTGGTCTTATCCCTGCTACCTATGCTTACTTCTTCCTACCGGTGTATCCGTCAGATGTGGCTACCTGCCAATTTGACATCAGTGGCACCACAAAAATTGGCAAGTGGTACTTTAATCACAGCTTTATGATTCCGGGGCTCATCGGCGTAGGCACGGCCTGTACAGTGGGATACATACTTGCAAGCATCATCATTTAACAGACTTAGGCGAGCTCTTAAGTAAATGATGATTGAAAAAATTGACAGTCATCAGCAAGACTGACACACACAGTCCTAAATGAGACTTATTTTCTCACATGAGGCAAATATTCTTTTTTTGCGAAGCGCTGATATATAAAAAAAGGTACACAAAAGGCTACACAGTCCCCAAACAAAGAAAATTTTCGCCCTGTTACTAGACGACGCATCATTGAAGCGGCATTGCTTGTGTATGGTAAAAATCCTAATGCCTCACTCGAGCAGATGGCAACCTTTGCTGCAATGGGTCGTGCTCGGTTCAAAGAATAAAGATATTGAAAAATATAAGCCGTAACAAGAAATGACAACCACAAAAGAACAAAGAGCTAAGGTGAGGGAGTTCCTAGAAAAAACATGAGGCACAATAAAAAGCGTTGTCAAATAAAGATCGTTTATCTTGAGTGAGACTTTGTAGCTCTTAAAACCAGTCAACGAAATGGTGAACCAGCGGCATTTCCCCCCCCTTTAGCACTACCGATAAAATGTTGACATGTTTTGGGAAGCTAATAACAGGAAAAGGTCACACGATTTATATTTAATAGTGGTTGGTCAAAAGGGAGTGCTCAAGGTTCAAAGATTTTGCTCACAATTAATGCTTCATATTGAAAATATATACTTTTTTGAAGTGACGAAAAAATTATTTTTTAGTGAAATTTTATGTTGACAAAGATGACACATTAGGACATATTCCTGTTCACACAATGACGGGGGTGTAGCTCAGTTGGGAGAGCGCTTGAATGGCATTCAAGAGGCCGTGGGTTCAATTCCCTCCACCTCCACCAGAAATTACAGGGGTTTATGATTAAAAGTCATAAACCCCTTTTCTGTTTTTATTTGCGTTCCAACCTCGGTTCCAACCTTTTGCATGAAAATATATGCAAATTAGAGAAACAAGATACAACAGCCTCATTACGGCGTACTGCCATATTGGTTCTTTTACGATTGAGTACCCCTATCTTCGTTTGTGGTAAGGCCGCTGCTTTCAGGTAGCTCAAGTGGCTTTTCTCGATTGTTGCATTGTTCCTTGACGTTTTTATCTTCAATAGCTACAGCTACAGCAGCTGTAGCAAATACGCTTGCGATTCCTGCCAGCATGCCGCCAATAAATGTCCATGTGTTTTTCATACTAACTCCTTTTAATGTTTATGCAAGAAAGGCATGTTTTTCCTGCCTCTTCTGTTGTGTTGTTTTTTGATTTAGAGCATGTTCAAATAATAGGTGTACTCACTTTAATCTTCCATGACGTCTTTAATGGCCTGTGCCACGGCAATGACTACTGGTATCCAGGGTAAAATGCTCATATGGTCTCCTTTATTTTTGTGTTACGAGTGCGTGTTGCAGTAGGCCGAACATGGCCTGCGGCAATTGGTTCATGTTTTCAAGGGTGATGCTTTTACGCTCTGGCAAGATATTTTGGATTTTGCAAGGCGGGATGCCGATGCCATAGATTTCTATGCCAATTTTCTCTGCAAAGTGGATAGCATGCAAAGCAGATTCAGGATGATCCGGTTCACCGTCAGTGATTAGAAGTATCATTTTACGCGGTTCCGATTGCTGTAAGAGCTTCTGATATATCCACCATAGGCTTTCGGTCAGCGGCGTGCAGCCCCAAGCTTTCAGAGCAAACTGTGTGCTTACCTTTTGCCCATGTTGAAGCAAAGGAAACACGCCTGCACTTTTGCCTGTGGTGATATGCGCCGGAAAGGTAGTCACAGCCACATTGATGCCCTTGGTGTTTCCCAGCGCAGAGGCCAAGGCAAAGCATGTTTGTGCCGCCATGTCTATGTTGCTACTCATGGAACTGGAAGTATCAAGCAGAATATGCACGGCTGTGTTAGTAGCTTCTCTATGCGTGTGTTTAAGGAATACTCTGCGATCTTGTACACTTAAGCCATGCAAACGATTACTACTGATGCGCCCACGGGTAGCCGGTAAATAGCGCTTCAAATCCTGTGCTTGGAGCAAGCCTTGCAAGCGTGCTTTGAGGCTTGTGGATATGCGCAAGGCCTTTTGCATGGCAAAATCCTCTAGGTTTGTGACTGTCTTCTTACCAATTATAGCCACTTGTAGCTTTTGTTCAGCCTTAGTGGCTTTTTGTTTTTCGATGAGTTTCTTTGATGTTTCTCCTATGTTTTTGGGTAGTTGTTTGTCATCAGCTAGAAGCAAGTCCTGTAAAATGGGGAGAGCTTCTTTGGCTGTATCTTGATTGTCATTGTTAGATGTTCCTGTTGGTTGTGCTTGTTTTGTATTTTCCTCTACTTGCTTGATATACTTTTCAATACAAGCCACGATGCGCCGTGCATGCTCTATGGCCTCAGCGGTATTTTCACAGTGTTTTTGTACCTCCAATAGCAAAGCCCCCAACTCCGTAAGGAGCTGAGGGCAATGCTTGTTAATTATTTTTTCCAGTGCCTGAACTTGCGGTCGAAGCTTCTCTAAATCCCAGCTTCGCACCGAAAGCAACAGCCATTCTGCTATTGCCTTGTCTAGTGGTTTGTTTTTGCATGTGGCTTTGGTGTAGAAAACGTGCTCAATGAGCCATGCCAAGTTTACCTTGCAACCGTGAAAATGATGGGACATTTTCTGCTCAATGCGCCAATCTTCGATGCAATTCCAGACATATGTTTCAAAAGGCGTGAGCTGTTCTGCCCTTAGTAAGGCAAAGTCCGTGAAACGTACATGTGCCGCCTCATGGTCAGCATATCCTCTTAGTATGTTAAGGAAAATAGCATCACATTCCAAGGGTAAGCTCGGTAGATAAATGACTTTCCCATCGGTTTTAGCTTCGTCACCGCCAATGCGAATTTCCACCCCATAGCGATTGCCGAGGATGGAAGCCAGTAAAGGCAGTGATTGCACTATGTGTTTGTTATGTATATGTTTCATGGTTTACCACAAACCTAGACTGTCGGCGATGACAGGGATGGTAGTTTGTGCAGTTTCTAGTGGATTAGCTTCCTCACCATCCAGCATGGGATTATACACATCCACATAAGCCGCCATTTGTTGCGGAATATTGGTACTTTGTTGCAAAAGTCCATCCAGGATGTTATCCACGGCCTGTCCGTCCAGAAGCTTTTTAGCATGTGATATGAGCGCATCTTTGTCTCTGAGGAGGCACACAAGACCCTGCAATGTTACAAGTTCAGAACCAAAGATATTGCCACGTTTGGGCATGCGGCTCAGCGTTTCGTTAATAATCTGCGTCACCGGTAGGATGTGCGGTTCAATGAAGGACAAGCCCACCAGCTTGCTGTGCATGGTTTTGAGTGGCGACAAGGCTTTATGCGTCACGCTGCTTTTTCCTTCGTAGACTTTGCGCCAGGTATCTTGGGCAGTTTTCACCACATCGTCGAAAAGCGTGTTGCCAAGGCCATGGACGGCTTCATCCAGCCCCAAATCCACGCCGGATTGTGTCGTCTCAAAGGTGGACTGCACCCGATACAATTGCCATTCAAATTGCAAACGTGAACGCACATAATCCGACGAATCCACGGCACTTGTAAGCATGTCTGTCCACTGTGGATGTTTGTTAATCCAGTCGCTTACCAAGGTGTCATATTCATTAAGGAAGCTCGTTTTTTGCATTTCAAATTCTTGGCGGATAGCGGCAAGTTCTGCAAGGACTTCTGTCGCCAAATTATCCGGAATACCCCAACCGGACATAAAACGCACTCCGTATTTATCTAGCAAGGTTACAGCTCTTGCCTTCAAAGTGCTAAAAACACGCAGACTTTCAGGCGGAGCAATCTTCTTGCTACCAAGGGTAGCCAAATCCTGCGGTGGCAGATCATTATTGGGGATGTGGTTCACATCCTCAAAGGTTATTTTCTTGCGGGCTGACCATAAGGAGACGTTCAAGTTAAGAGCCAGCATTTTGTCCAAAGCCGAAATGGGTGTGTGTAAGGTGTTCATGATATTTCCTTTTTTTGTTAAATGTGATCGTATTCAAGGAGTGAATACGTTTTTTGTAATTTGCTGTTCACACGTTTTTGTAGTTCACGCATGGGGTTTTGCCCAAGGCATTCATTGACGGCAAATTTTCTGCTATTGCCTTGTGTGCCTTGGATGCCCCAGCGCACAGTCAAGCCCGATGGTTCGGCGATGCATTCCCAAAAGCAGGCATTGTTCGCTGTGCTTGTTTTCTCTAAAGTGACGGTAGGATTGCCTTTTTGGAAGGCGAGGTTGGGGCTGATGTTGTAATCGGTAGTGCACTGGACAAGCCACGAATCAAGTGGAAGGAGTGGCTCATCCATGTTTACTTTTTTTCTGTAGCAACCTTGTTATCGCTGAGATTGCTGAACATACGTTGGGCAAGCTCGTGGAGCATTGCTCTACTCTCCTTGGAGGCACGGAAGCCCAGTGCCCTATCAAGGGCATAGGTGATGGGCTGTATGCCTTGATTGGCTAGTGGCTGAAAACGCACTGTTAAGTCTGCCCAGCGAATAAGGGTGCGGGTGGAGAGCGTCACTTCACACGCCGCCATGCCCACAAAGCTTTGCGGGCTAAGTGAGCTGGCTGTGGGCAATTCACCCATGAAGAGCTTACGTACTTCTCCAGCATATTCCACCATTTTGTTTATGATGTTAGTGGGTAATGACGGAAAAGAATTTGCGATAATGTTTTCTTCTACCGATGCTTGCGGATATGTTCCTTCAACAAGCATGAAGCGATCAAGAAAGGCAAGATTTTGCCGTAGCGTGCCTTGATAAAGCCCCGTGTCGTCAGAACTGCCGTTGGTATTGGCAGTGGCCACAAAGCGAAAGGTTTCAGCGGGGAATATCAACTCCCCGCCATTTTCGGGAATGCACAGCGGCGAACCATCAAGGATGGTGTTCAAGCCCGCCAAGGTCGCCGGTGAACAGAGGTCAATTTCATTAAACTGAAAGATGCCACCATGGCGCATGGCCATGGTCAGCGGGCCATCTTCAAACTGCATGCTGCCATTTTGCACGGTGAGGTGTCCTATAAGGTCGCCAATTTCAAGCCTTTCGTGACCTGTGATTTCAAAGACAGGATAGTTCAGCCGTGCCGCCAATTGACGCACAAGGCTTGATTTTCCGCAACCAGTGGGACCGTAGAGATAGAGAGGTTCAGGCTTTTCCATTAGAAACCAGACCACCACATCACGGCTACTGTCGTGAAATTGATAACGAGGGTCAACGGCTGGCGTGTACTCTGAAGCTGTTTGAAATCCAGCTACTTGTGTACCACTAGGCTTGCCGCTGAAAACTTCACCAGCATCAAAGAAGGTTTGTGTGTTGTTCATGATTTTTCCCTTTATATATTGATTTTTAAGAATTTTGTGGTTTTAAAATTGGGCTAAACTGACTATTTATATACACGCTTCGTCCTAAATCCATTTCAAAGGGATTGTCATAATACCCTCCTAAAAATTCTATATCGTCGTAATCTTCTCCAATGCGCACAAAACGATATAATAATTCAACTTCTTCATCGTCACCAAGAGTTTGCAAAAATTCCTCAATAAATTTTACTTCAGTATAACTGCTGTACCATTTTACCCATTCCCAGTGATAAAGAACACTCTCTTTCTCAGTTTTGGCATGAGCAATATACTTGTCTGCATATGTCAGTAATTCTTTGACTTCTTTCTTTGTTTCCTTATTTTGCTTAGCAAGTTTTTTGAGCATGGCAGCATGAGCTGCTTTGTTGAGGCATAGACCTACTTCTGAATAATATCCCATGATTTTCTCCTAATTTATCTTGTTAATTGTTAATTTTTGAAATGGTTTGCCTTCTTGTTCGCAAGCTACCAAAATGTCATCTGAATTTTCACCATGCGCCTTTTGCAGGGCTTGGCGTAAAGCGTCTTTGTTTAAGGTGCGCCGCCCTTTTTGTGTGCTGAGTTTGAAACGATATGATCCGGTGGTTATCCAATCGCCTTGTAAAGATGTTAGGGTATAAGCATCTTTAATACTCTGTTCTGCTTGACTAATTTTATCTTCTAAGGCTTCACGTTCTTCTTTGAGGGTAGCAAGCTTTTGAAATTCGCTATCCCATTCAGGGCGGTACAAGCCATCATGAAACTTTGGGCAGTCGCTGTTCCAATCGCAATAGGCACACAGCGCATGAAAACCACTGGCATAGTTGAGAGAATTTACATCTAACTCACCTGTTTCAAATGCTGTCTTACATTCCCAAAGTTCTTCTGCTTTATTAAGGCACAGGTCACGCATGGAAGCGTGTGGCGTGTAAGGCCCAAAGGGCTTGGCGTCATCCATAGATATGCACAGCACCCAAGCTTCTATGTCAACGTCGCTGTGCTCTTCGGGCAAAGTAAGGCCAAAATGGGCTTTGCAAAGCTCTGGCATAGTGCAATTGCTATGCAAAATTCTGCCATGTGCATCACGCAAGCTGAAAACAGGTTCATGCCATTTATGCGCTATGAACGAGGCTTGCCCGTACAATTGCATTTCATAGGCGGTGTAGAGTGTTTCCGGTAAATGGTTAGTGCTTTTAAGCTCCAAAATACGAATGGCAAGCCGAGGTTTTTCCCATGCCAGTACAAAATCAAAATGCGCCTTGATGGGGGTGTCATTGTGGACGAAGGCGAGCTCCAACTGTGGCAAGGCGTGAATACCTTGAGCGGTTATGGCTTGTCCGATGCCGTGTTCTAGCCAGTGACCTCGTTGTAAGGTGAGAAGCTTTTGTAATGTTAGTTGTGGCCTTGCAAAGACCTTGTTACAAAGGGCGGCTCTTGGGCACTCTATGGCACGGCCTATGTCCGAAAGCCCAATGTACTGACTACGATCACCAAGCTGTGCGGCTGTGCTCTGTGCGTCATGTAGTTGCAAACCATGCTGAATGCAGGCCAGTAGGTTTTGGGCTTTGTCTGAAATGTGTTCTTGAGTCATGATTTCCTCCATAAATGAAAAGGCCATCCCGCCCCATCAATCGGGGAGGGACAGCCTATTGTGAATAAAAATGGCCAACGCGCTCAAAATGCGTCAGTTGTAAGGAAAAGTGAAAATCTAGAAGCGCTGTGTATTGTAAACATACACAAGCGAACAAGATTTTTACTTTGACGCAACAAATGACGTATTTTCAGTGTATTGGTACTTCCACCAAGCCTTATTTTGTGCATTCCACTGAAAGCCTGCGCCTTTGAGCAGTTCCTTTTTGGCTTGCGTGCTACCCGTTGCCACAATGCAAGGGCGTCCGTCAGATGATGTCACTTGCTGATAGCTGATGCCGTCAATACGTGGTAAGCTGGCAAAGTTATCTTGTTGTGATGCGGGATTTGAGGTGGATGTTTGATTGTTTTTGACCTGCATGTTGCCATAAGGGGCTTCATGCGTGTGAGAG
>CAYJHS010000043.1:0-15480 GCA_964369815.1 uncultured Desulfovibrionaceae bacterium | reverse complement strand
AAAAAAGACATAAGGAAAATATCATGAATCAGACAAATATACAGGCAAATATACCCACAAAAAATCAGTCAAAAATGCACTCAAAAAATGAACAAAAAAGCACCAAGGAATGGCTCACATTGAGGGTCAGTTCCGATGAAAAAAGTACCATCATTGAGCAAGCAAATTTTACAGGATTAAGCACCTCAGAATACATCCGTCGTAAGCTCTTTGGTGGGCGTCCAATTACTGCACAAATGGACGAGGCAGTCATACGAGAATTGCGCCGTATTGGGGGTCTACTCAAGAACAATTTTACCACCTTACGTGAAGCAAAAGTGGATGCTGAACAGATACAAAATATGAACAACGCTTTTCACGAACTTATGCATTGCATCAATAATATTAGCGTCAATTTACATACGCCCCACGATAAGCAAAAAGATAAATTGGGGGACAAATAATATGATAGTTAAAAAGGTAAAATTTGGTAAAAGCACCAAGCCCAAGGCACGTTACATCGCAAGTCTTGTAGATTATATCCGCCACCCTCATAATATAAATGTGGAAGAAAAAATTGCACACTCTGGCAGCCGTAATTTCCTTACCGACACTCACCATGGCCAGCGAGCAGAAATGATTGCCCTTGCTCAAGAAAGCACCCATAGTCGTATGCCAGTTAATCACTGGATTTTTTCTTGGGAAGAAGACCAACAACCAACCCATGCTCAAGTGGATGAACTGGTGGATATTTTTTTGCAAGGCATGGAGCTTGAAGGGCATCAGGCTATTTACGGATTACACCATAATACACGAAATTACCACGTCCATATTGCCGTAAACCGTACTCACCCCGACACGCTAAAAGTCATTGCTCCCAACAAAGGATTTGACATTGAGGAGGCGCACAAAATTCTTACCGTGGTGGAGCACAAGCAGGGCTGGAAAAGCAATGCTAATGCTCGCTATGCCCTGCTTGAAAATGGCGAGCTGGTCAAAAAATATATGCTTAAAGCAAAGCCCAAGCCGAGCCCCAAGGCTGTAAATTTTGAACAGGCAACGGGAGAAAAATCTGCCATGCGCATAGCTCAAGAGCGTGGGCATGATATTATTGCTAAAGCCAAAACATGGGCAGAGCTCCACCAATGTCTTGCCGGCGTGGGCTTGCGCTTTGAGAAAAAAGGCTCTGGGGCTATTGTTTTTGTTCCCTCCGCTGGGGAGGATATGGCGGTCAAAGCTTCATCCATTGATAGAGCTTTTAGCATGACCAAGCTTTGTAAACGCCTAGGCACTTTTGAAGCAGGCAATTATGAGGAAGCAGTAAAAACGGCACATGTTGAAGCAACTCCCGAACCTGTAAGCATTATACATCTTGAGGCGTGGCAAGAATATCAAGACTACCTAAGCACACAAGAAAAACGCCCTAGCTTTAGCTCATGGCTGAAAAAACAAGGATTACATAAGCAAGCGGAAGTATGGAGATATCGCCAAGCCTATGAGAAAAAGCTACTTCCTGCGCCCAGTGCTCAAGCAACGCAAACCCAGTCAATAAACGACACCACAGAAGCCAAAGCTTTTGAACGCTACGCTCACGCCCTGCAAGCAGACCGTTTTCGTGTAACGTGCATCAATATGAAGCCCAGCGGCAAACAAAAGGTATTTATCTTAGACAAGGAAGACGGCATAACTAAGGGCTTTTCCGCCAAAGAGCTTTTACAAAAAATACCAGAAATGCGCCGCTTGCAAATGCGCCGAGAGAATATCTATTACACGCCGCTTTCGGCGCAGCGGCACCATATTCTTATTGACGACATGACCGCTGAAAGTGTGGGCAAGTTTAAGAAGGACGGCTTTACCCCTGCCATAGTCTTGGAAAGCTCCCCCAACAATTACCAATGTGTTTTGACCATCAATAAAATGGACAGTCCTTTTGACCGTGAAGCTAGTAATCGTCTTGTTGAACAACTTAATAAAGAATATGGTGACCCTAAACTTTTTGGGTGCATTCATCCTCACCGTGCGCCCGGCTTTGGCAATTTTAAACCCAAGCATGAAAATGCTGATGGGAGTTTCCCAAGGGTGAAACTTCTCTTTGCCGAGCGTCAACCATGCGACTATCAAAACAAAGCCTATCTCATGCTACGCCAAATAGTCAAACAATACGAGGAACAGGCGCAAAGACCAGCAACAACTATCGCCAAACCCATACACCCACTCCCCGACAGCTCCACGGCGTACTATAAGCACTATGAAGATATGATAAAGCACATGCGTATTGACGATTTCTCACGCATGGACGCCATGATTGCCATGCGTATGCGAGTGACAGGTCACAGTCGTGAAGAGGTGCAAGCCGCCATCACAGACTGCGCCCCCACCATTGAACCTGAACGCCGCCGCAAAGAAGGCCGCAACTGGCAACGCTACGCTGAACGCACCGTAAACTTTGCCTTTGGCGTGGCAGGGGATGTGGCACTTATGCGCTATGAAAGAATTTTTGATTACTGGCGTAAAGCGGAGAGAGAGGGACAAAAGGAAAAAAACATACCACGTTTGCGTATATAATTCGCTTTAAATAGGCTCCTATAAATTTTTAGCGTACAAATCTATAAGAAATAAAACTAGTGTTATACCATATGTTCTGGTAAAATTAAGTATGGGTAAATCTAAAAGCAATACAACTATTCTTATAAAAATATGAAGATAGAAACTGCAAGCGTAGAGACGGTGGCAGACTCTAAATTACATTACCTAACTATAATCAAAGGGGCGAATATGATTTATTACCATGTCAATCAGGCGTACTTAGAAACAGAAAGCGTTCTTCTACCCGAGAATTTTGGACGTGTTCTCCGGTCCCGAAATGCTGAACATAATCCTATGCTTTTTAGAGAGTATATTTTTGAAGACGTGCGGAAGAGCTGTTTTCCTCAAAAACCAAGTCGTTTAGAAAGTATTTTTCTTTGCCAAGATGTGGTTTCAATGTGGAATTTCATTCACATAGCGAAAAGAATCAACGAATTAATATATCATGTTGAAATAATAAAACCAGAAAAAGAACAGCACATAGCCCCTATAGAGCTTGTCAATGTTGGTGAAAAAGCATGGACTACTACAGCACAAAATGCACATGCATATTGGGAATGGGACGCTTCACAAACTACAAAACATACTATGGAAGTTATATGCGAAACTCCCGTGCGTATTATAAGCAGAGGCTTAAGCTACGATGAGTTCAAAAAAAACCATAACATACCATAATGTTACTGAATGTATTATCTAATTACGTCGTATTAAATTAGCGGGAGTTAGTTTTTTTGCCCTTAAAAGCCTTTTACACACTCAAAACCTCAAGTCCCTTATGTTTTACCAAGTGCAGCAAACGCAAAGCGGGGCCGCCGGGTTTTTTTACGCCACGTTCCCAGTCAGAGACGAGGTTTTTTGATACATTCAAGTATTGAGCAAATACAGGCTGAGACAGGTTCTCGCGCTGGCGGATAGCGCGTATTTCTTCTGGAAGGATAGTCTCAGCAGGAATAAGGCAGGACGCATCAAATTCCTTCATGGTCACCTTATCAATGATGCCGTGTTCAAAGAGGTCAGATACCGTCTCATGTATGGTGGCGCTGAGTTCGCTTTTATATGTCTTAGTCATGATTTACCTCGTATATTTCTTCTAAGCTTCCTGATTGAAGCAATTTTTTAAGTTCATCATCCGTCATGGCAAAGAAAATTTTTGCTAATTTTTTAAGGTCGGCTTTTTCACTTTGGCTAATGTTAGCTTTGCTAGACTTGGCAAAACCGTGCATAAAAAAGGTGCGCTGGCCTTGCTTAAAGCATAATAATACACGGTAGCCACCCGACTTCCCTTCCCCTTGCCGTGCAATGCGCTGTTTATACAGCCCACCGCCCAAATCTACATCAAACGTTCCTGCTGTAAGGCTTTTGACTGCATTCAGCAGCACGGCATTTTCTATGCCTTCTTTTTGTGCAAAGCGCATAAAGGCTTTAATTTTGAATACTCTCATATTTCTCCAAGTGTCACACTTTGTGCTATATAGATATATCACACATTGTGTTATGTCAAATATCACAAATTTAAAAGCACTACTCAGAAAATAAATCTCTTATCTTTACGCCCAAAGCAATGGCAATAAGCTCAAGGGTGGACAAGCGACACTCTCGTATCATATCACCACGAGCTCGTGTAATAGTTTGACTGGATAACTTCGTTTTTTCTTCAAGCATTACATATGTAATACCCTTATCTTCCATAATTTCTTTCACATTACTTTTGACCATTGAAGACTCCTTTTGCTTCAATGTATCAAAGCGAACTTGACTTATTAACGGTGATATATCAAAGTGAACAAAGGTCAAACTTTGATATATCACCATGAAAAAGATATTCATAACTGTACTGGTAATATTTTTTGTAAACGTACAAATAGGGCTTGCTCGCAATACATGGAATCAGTCATTTGTACGAACAAAGGAAATTTTGCTATCAACAATATATGGCACTAACCATTTAAACACGACTCTTTATTGCAGTGTTAGCTTTCATGAGGACGGTACATTACTGCTGCCAAGAGGGTTAAGCATTGCAAAGTATAAAAATCGTGCTCGTCGAATTGAATGGGAACATGTTGTACCTGTGGAAAATTTTGGTCACACTTTTATTGCTTGGCGTGAGGGCGATAAGCTGTGTATTGATACAAAAAGTAAACCCTATAAAGGCAGACGGTGCGCTGAAAAGGTACACGCAGAGTTTCGGTATATGCAAGCTGATATGTACAACCTCTACCCTGTCATTGGTGCAGTAAATGCCGCACGTTCCAATTACAATTTTGCCTTATTGGCACACGCAGAAACTGATTTTGGCATTTGCCCTATGAAGATTGAAGGGCAAAAGGTTGAACCTCCTCCCTTTTCACGAGGACAGATAGCTCGTTCGTACCTTTATATGCAACAATCCTATCCTCGCTTTAAAATGAGCCAAAAACAGCTTGAGCTTATGCAAGTTTGGGATAAGCAGTACCCTGTTGCTCAAGCAGAATGTAGACGAACAAAAGCTATAGAGCTTGTCCAAGGCAATGAGAATTATATTGTAAAAAAGCGTTGTATGATTAAGGGATTATGGTAAGCATGCACTAATCCAAATTTTATTTCGCTAATAGCTCTCAAAAAGGGTAGAAAATCTTATAAAAAAGTGATACGCAAAATAGAACTACATATATACAAATACAATTTTTCAAGCAATTCAAGTTCTGCTAAATATAATGCATGATTGCACATAAAAATAGTTAGTAATTTTTTTTTACTTTGAGGTAGACAACATGAACAAATTAGATTTCAAATGGGAATTACGCCTAGAAGAATTAAGCATAGTTGGATTGGAAAAATCTGACCAAAGTAGAATTCAAGAATTTAATAAACAAATAGCAAACTATAATTTTCCCAACAAAAACGAAGCATTAGAAAAACTACTTTTACTTAGACTAATAAAAACAATTTTGCAAAATATGGAAAACGACAGCATTGGTTCATCAGCTATGCATGATGTTTTAAAAAAATGGGGTTTTGAACGAGACAGAAGAGAGTCTGCTAACATTCTAAGCTATTTAGAAAGTAAAAGTATTGTATTTGATGAGTGGCCCCGTGGTTTGAAAAGTGACGAAGTAAGAATATTAGTAAAAGAAAATGCAAAATATCTTCGCGTTTACGTAGAAGGAACAAGGATTATTCGAGATAAAAATTCAGAAGCACAGCTTTCTATTGTAGATGATAGCTTTAGTGACGAACGTTATACCATTTGGAAAGATTTTCTCGAGCGTTGGCCTCTTGAAATGGTAAAGAAAATGACGCTTCAAGAATATCATACCGCAAATGACCCCAAAAGAGATAATTTTGTAAATTGGCTAGAAATAAGAGCAGAAAAGTTGGGATCAATTTGGGGTGGTTCAGCGTTCAAATTTGGAATATACAACCGCGTTAATACACAAGACCAAACCACAAAGCAAGGCTACTCATATACACAGGAATACGCTTGGTATTCAAGATTTGGCAACACTCCAGAAAGTGCATTTTTTACTATCCGTGATTTAATTGTAAAAATTATTAAAAATGCATCTATCAGTAATTACGACGCAATACAGCTTATCGATTTTCCACACGTAGTAAAATGGAAGATAGCTTTTATATACCAACAACAAAAAAATCCTTTCATACCTTGTATATATAGTTATCCCAAAATTAAGGAACTTGCCAATACAACAATAGATGTCCGTGCTTCTGAAATATATAAAAACATCATGCTACAGCGTGAAATTAACGAAGATATTTTCGTATTTAGCGATAGAATGTACGCTACTCTTAGTGAACATGAACCTAATAAACTTAGTGCAGATGACCTTGGAACTCCTAAAGAACTTGGTGAATTATACTCTATCACCAACATTCTCCAAGATGGCTGCTTTCTCTCAGAGCAAGAGCTCAATACCATTCTCTCACGTCTTAAAACCAAGAAAAACCTCATCCTTCAAGGCCCTCCCGGAACGGGAAAGACATGGCTTGCCAAGCGTTTAGCCTACGCTTTTATGGGGAGTGAAGATAAAACACGCCTACGTTCCATGCAGTTTCACGCCACACTTTCGTACGAAGATTTTGTACAAGGCTGGCGGCCTGTAGGTGAGGGAAAGCTGGATTTGTGTAAAGGCCCCTTCTTAGAATTAATTGAAAAAGCAAAAGAAGACTTTGATAACGATTATGTCATGGTCATTGAAGAAATCAATCGTGGTAACCCTGCGCAGATTTTTGGTGAGCTTTTGACATTGCTTGAAGCAGATAAGCGGCATGAAGGTGAAGCCCTACAGCTTTGCCACCAAAAAGACGGAGAGTGCGAAGCAATACATATTCCAGAGAATCTTCACGTCATCGGCACCATGAACATTGCTGACCGCTCCCTTGCCATAGTGGACTTTGCCTTACGCCGGCGCTTTGCCTTCATCACATTAAAGCCGCACTTTGGTGAAAAATGGAAAGCATACATGACGCAGGGCGACAAAGCAAGCTTACCCTCTGATTTTGCAAATAAAGTTGCTCAAAAGATGGAAACGCTTAATAAGCACATAGCAGATGATACATCGCTTGGTGAACAATATGCCATCGGGCATAGCTATGTTACTTGCGACTCTCCCATTCACAAACCGCAAGAGTGGTTTCTTGACATTATAAATACAGAAATTGAACCTCTCTTACGTGAATATTGGTTTGACAATACTAAAAAGGTGCAAGAGCTTGTAAGTGAACTTAAAGAAGGCATATAAATGACCGCATTACTTGAAGCACAAAGTCCTGAACAAAGGACATACAAGGGCATTCCCATCCGTAATATATGGGTGCTCCTGCTCTATGCTTCTGAGCTTTTTGCCAAGGTGGAGTATGAGCGTATTAAGCAAAGCAGAGAAGAAACACCTGACGATATCCTAGAGATTATAGCTGAAATACTTACTTATTTTGTGAAAGAGCGCATTATGCGTGGGCTTACACGTTCTAGCCTTCCTGTTCAAGCAGACCTACATAGGGTGAGGGGTAGCATTGACCACCTACGCACAGAAAGGCGGCACTTGCTTTCCCGTGGCCTTATTGCATGCCGCTTTGAAGAGCCTACGCTTAATACCGCACGTAATAGACTACTTAAAGCCGCACTTGAAAAAGGTGGACGTGTTATACAGAATACAGACTTGCGTAAAAAATGCCGTGACTATGCCGCCCTACTTTTCCGTATGGGAGTTACTGGAGGTCTGCCCGACAGAACAACGTTGTCCAAGGATGTGTACGGGATTAACGATAGAGACGACAAACATGCTGTAGCAGCCGCCAAGCTTTTGCTAGATGAATGTATCCCTGATGACACGGCAGGAACGCACCCTTTACTTTCACCTAATCAAACCGATACATGGCTACGCACTCTTTTTGAAGATGCAGTCCGTGGCCTTTTACGTGTTACCGCCCCTAAGGGATGGGATGTAGCTCCCGGAAATGTGGGGCAAAAATGGCCTATAAACGATAAATCTGAAAATATTGATAAATACTTCCCCAAAATGGAGCTAGACATTGTTCTCACCAACAAAGAACAAAATAAAAAGATTGTTATAGATACAAAATTTACCACACTTTTCAAAAAAGGCTGGTATCGAGATACGTCTTTATCCAGTGCCTATATTTATCAAATGTACGCCTATCTTCGCTCACAAGAGGAGCAGGGAAAGGACGATAACGAAATAAATATGAACAGGCACGCCACAGGAATTTTACTCCATCCTGCTGTGGGTGATGCAGATCGGCATTCTATAACCATGCAAGGTCATAAGATTGTTTTTGCGACGGTGAATTTAGCTGGAAATCCTCAAGAAATTAAGGATTGTATTCTAGGATTATTATAATCATTTTGCGTTGATAAAAGAGATATGACATGCAAAAATCAAATTACTCTCAAGGAAAAACAGCAATAAATAGAGCTCTTACTGGCATAAGTCAGGAATCTCTATGTGCTCACGATTTAAAGTATACCTTCGTTTATGATAACACACTAAAAACAATGCGTAGCACTCAAGAAATCATTGGCTATAATTTAGATTATGCTTTGGAATTACGACACGAAGCAAGGTCTTCATCTGAAGAAAATGCAAGATTTAGATGTATTATATGTAATGGAGCATTAGTTTTACTAAGCACATCTGAGAAATCAGGTTTTTACTTCAAACATAAACATCAAAATCATGACTGCCCTCTGAAAGATGAGAATAATATTCCAGCAAATGTACTTCGAGCACATAAATTTAACGGGAAACAAGAGTCGATTGCACATTTATTGATGAAATATTTTTTGCTTCATATTTTATCTAAAGACGAGCGCTTTTCAGATATCGAATTAGAAAAAACGAGAATAAATGAATTTGGAGAGAGAAGAAGACCAGATGTTTCAGCAAAATTTTTTGCGAAAAATATTGTTTTTGAGGTTCAACTATCCACAGAAAGCTTAGACGTAATCGAGGCAAGAAGAAATTTTTACAAAAAAGAAGGCACTCTACTAGTATGGGTTTTTCATGAATTTTCGTTCGATAAGGCACGAGTTTCAGATTTAGACATATACTCTTTAAATAACAATAACATCCTAGTTCTTAATGAACAAGCAGTTATAAAAAGCATTCTAACAAAAAAACTGCACTTAACGTGCTATTGGAGCAAACCTCATATTATTAACGATAGTATTGTGCACGATTTATACAAAGGAATTTTTGACTTTGAAGAACTACAGAAAGATTTTGGACTAAGTCAAATTTTTCATTATAATTTTAAAACAGAAAATAGAAAAACTCAAGAATATCTTTTTAAAAAATTATGGCGCACTGATATTGATATATGTAACTATACGTCATCTTCGTATATACTGAAAAAATGTTTCGGCATTCAAGTAAAAGAAAATTACTACAGGTTACCAAAACTGCTACATGCTATATGGATTGCTCGCACCAAGCGAAAAAGCGGTTGGAAATATGAACCTATACAGGTATTTAATCTTTTGTTTGATTCACATAAAGATTTGATGCTAATTTTTATTATTGCTTGCGAAGTATATGGCTTTAATCTTCAGGGTAAAAACACAGATGTGGAAAAGAAAAAAAGAGAAGTTTTTGAAAGCATTTTATCTTCTAAAACATCTCCATACTGGCCACCGACAGAACATATAGAAATAGTTGAACGTGTATTTCCAACACTGTATCAAAGATATGTTGATAAAATTTATAAATTGGGTCCTGAAGTATCTAATGACTGGAAGATTAGAAAATAGAGTTCTTCATATAAAAAATTTATTTTTAAGCAAAGCATTCAAAATGGCGTAAAATGAATTACAAATATATGAATACTGGACTAATGCGAAATGTTCTATTAGAAAAATATATTTTAGCTAATATTTAGTATATAACATTTTAATAATTTGGGAAATCATGTCAAATAATAGTTGCGAAATACCATTCAAACAAGGTCAACAAGTTGTTAACAAGAATGAACCTGGAAATATAGCTATATATACTGGTAAATTTCGAAAGCTTGGTTCTGCTTTAATGGTTGAACTAAAGTTTACGAATGGAAGTAGCAAATATTTTCCTTTGCCAAGCATAGTTGTCCTTCAGGAAAATGCAACAAGTTCTCTACTAGAACAAATGCAAGCAGGTCTTTTTGGAACCTTGTCTGATTTGAGACAACTTTTAACCTATGAAAAATTAAAGGGCACACTGCACGAGATTGTATATTCAATGGAGGCAGCGCAAATAGATTTTTATCCATATCAATATAAACCAGTAGTGAAATTTATAAATTCTCCGTCTGAGAGACTTTTATTGGCAGATGAAGTTGGTCTAGGCAAAACAATTGAAGCTGCTTTGATATGGATAGAAATGCAAGCCCGATATCAGGCAAAACGACTTTTAGTCATTTGTCCTAAAATATTAGCTGAAAAATGGCGAGAAGAATTAAGGCAAAAATTTAATATAAGTGCAAAAATAATTGAATTTAATGAGTTAAATCATGAGGTGTCTGAGTTAGAAAAATACGGGGACAACCATTCTTTTGTATTAATTGGAACTTATTCTGGGTTGAAACCACCACGTGGAGCTAGAGAGCAGGTAAAAGTACATCCTGAAGAAAGTATAGCTTCGCATCGCAAGACTAAACTTTTACAAAAGCTGCGGCATTGGACTGAAGATTATTCGCCTTTCGACCTTGTTATCTTTGATGAAGCGCACTATATGCGAAACTCAGCAACAGCAACATTTCTTTTAGGTGAAAGTCTTGCTGCTCGTGCAAGAGCAGTTTTATGTGTGTCTGCTACACCTGTAAATAATAGTAATACGGATCTTCATAGTTTGCTACGGCTCATTGATGAAGATTTTTTTGCTACACAAAATAGTTTTGAGTGGCTGCTCCTAAGTAATCGACCTGCTGTTGCACTTGCTAATGCACTTGCTAAATATCCTGTTGACCAAAGCATGTTGATGCGATCTCTAAATACTATGAATAGTATTGCACACATTACAGAATCACCTTATTTTGGAGATCTTTGCCAGAAGCTAGAATTGTTAGAAGGAAATAATTTTTCAGACCCCATACTATTAGCTAAATGTCAAGATATAGCTGAGAAGATGAATGTTTTAGGCTCTTATGTTAATAGAACACGTAGAGTTCAAGTACATGAAAATAGGGCGGTAAGAGTCCCTATTGTAGCACTTGTAAAATATACTCTCGAAGAAATGGATTTTTATCAAGCAATATTGAGGGCAGTTCGTAGGCAATGTGAGAAAAATAATTCTGAATTTCATGTTTTCCAAGTGATGACGTGGCAACTTATGGCGGCTAGTTGTTTACCAGCCTTTGTCTCGAAAGTTTTGAATAGAAATGACTTTGATTCTGGTGGACTTATTAGTGAAGCGTTTAATGCTATGGACGAGGATGAATCTCCGATGGCCTGTTTGGAGGAGGAAACAACTGCGTGGTCTGACTTACTAAAATATGATTTTGAAAAAAATGATTCAAAATTTGATAAACTGCTTGAAATCCTTTGTAGCAACGCTGACGAAAAAATAATTATTTTTTCCTACTATCGAGGTACATTAGCCTATTTACAAAGGAGGCTACACGAACGAGGAATTGCTGTTGCAATGATTCATGGAGGAATCCCTGTAAAAAATCGTTGGAATGAGTTAGATGCTTTTGGTAGTAGCTCTGGACCAATGATTCTGCTTGCCTCTGAAGTAGGCAGTGAAGGTATTGATTTACAGTTTTGCAGATTTTTAATTAATTATGATTTGCCTTGGAATCCTATGCGTGTCGAGCAAAGAATAGGGCGCATAGATCGTGTAGGACAAAAAGCAACACGGTTATCAATTGTTAATTTTAAGGTCAAAAACACAATTGAAGAGCGTATTTATGAGAGATTGCATGAGAAATTGAGTATATTCAGTAATAGCCTTGGCGATTTAGATGAAGTGTTAGGCGAAGAGGTAAGAAAACTTACCATTGATCTTTTGAGTAAAAATCTTACTAAAGAGGAAGAAAATAGTAGAATAGAAAAAAGTCAACAAGCAATTGAGCGCAAACAGCTTGATATGCAACACCTTGAAAATTCAGGGGAAGGCTTAGTTGCTCTTTCTGATTATGTACAAAAGAAGATAGAAGAGGACCGTGGGCGTGGTCGTTACATACAGCCTTCAGAAATGGAATCGTATATTGCTAATTTTTTTAATAAACACTTTAATGGAACGCTAATAAGCTATAACACGCCTCTTAATGGATGTATGCAAATTACACTATCAGATGACGCAAGAAGTTCTTTTTTTCATTTTATAAAAGATGATAACACGATAGCAGCCACTCAACTGAGGGCTAGGACTATCACTTTTACATTTGATAAAAATATTTCTCGAGGAAATAAAAATGTTAATTTTATCAATCATATATCGCCACTTATAAAATGGATAACAAAAATTAATAATGAAGATGAGTATACGATATATAAAATTTCAGCTATGAAAATAAATAGTAACTGCTGTGAACGCGGAGTATACATGTACATGATTAATAAACTGATTTTAGATGGTATATTACGCAAAGAAAAACTTGTATATGGAATGATAAATATTTCAAATAATAAATTCATCAATACTTTGCACACTGAGAAACTTTTTTCTGAGATATTTTTTGACGCAGATGAGTGGATATATAAAGATTATAATCAAATCAATCTTACTGAACTATACAATATCCTAGAAGATAACATGTTTTTGCAAATAAATGACGAAGCCAGGGATTTTGAAAAAGAAAATGAAAATATAACTATTATAAAAACTCAGCGTTTAAAAACAATTTTCGAAAGAAAAATTTTCCAAGACAACTCACGCCTTAAAACATTGATAGATAATAATAGAGGTGAGCAAATCATAAATATGACCAGAAAAAGAATTGATAAAAATAGTTTGATTTTTAATGAAAAATGCATGGAGTTAGAGAGGAAAAAGCATGTTGAACCAACAATCGAACCTATTGCTTTAGGTTTGGTGCAAATTAATAATTAAAGTTAGGAAAAATGATGTTTGGATTACGTAAATTATTGAGAAAGCTTTTGTCGGGACAAAATAAAACCGATTCTTCTATGCAATCCTCTTTGCCAATTTTACGTGAAGAAAAAAGGCCAAATTTTGCCAAAGAAGAAAATGATTTATCAGATATATCGCGAGAAAGTTATTTTTTTCAAATTGGATTTGATTTTGGTACATCAACTTCAAAAGCTATTATTAGAGATATAAATAAAAATAGAGCTTGGGTTTATAATAATATCACAAATCCTAATTACTGTTCTTTTCTAGTTCCAACCGTTATAATTTTTGAAGATGGAAGATTTAGTAGATTTTATAAAACAGGTGAGTTTTATCCAAAAAATGGTTTGTATCACTTAAAAATGGTAATTGGGCTGCTCTTATCTAAAAACTTTAATGAACCTATTTTTCACGAATATGGTAAAATTATCGGCACGAACTGTCCAAATCGGATTCGAAAAATTACAGAACTTGCATGTATATATTTTTTAACGACTGCTTTTTCTGAAATAATCAATCATGTAAAAGAAAAATTTACAGACTATGGCGACAACCCTGATGATCAAATGGCCATTAATATGGCTATTCCTGTCGCTCATGTTGATGAAGCTGAAATAAATAATAAATTTGAAGAAATGTTGAATAAAGCTTGGTTTCTTGCGAACTCTGATGAATTAATTTCTACACAAAATTATTCTGTCGATAATCTTGAATATCTTATTGAAAGTATATCAATTAAAAAAAATGACCTTTGTTTTGTATATCCCGAAGTAAGCGCAAATGTACAAGCTTTTATCCATTCTCCTGCAGCAAGCCCAGATGATACAACAATATATTTCTTTTCAGACACTGGAGCCGGCACTGTAGACCAAAGTGTTTTTACATACGCCACCGGTAGTAATTCACTAAAATTACTCAATTATTTTTCAGCAAAGGTATATCCGCATGGCTCTGGCCAAATTGACATCTTAGCTTGTGGAGAAAATCTTAGTGAAGTATTTTTAGAGTTTTGGCGAAACATGAAAGAGAACAATGGAGCTACCCCTGAGTTAGTCAAAGCTCGTAATTTTATATTCGAAGCTTTGAAAAAAGACTCTCATAAAACTTTTAACCATGCAATTAAGTGCTTACCATACGGAAAAGGTGTAGAACCATTAAGAACATTAAAAGAAAAAACAAAATTTATTTTTGGAGGTGGAGGACATAGCAAGTACCCCTATGAAACTGCAGTAACAAATGCTTTTAACGATTTGTTTGAAGTAAACTCTTTTGTGGATATTATTTCAATAAGGGCACCTCAAGATCTCGACCTGTCAGGCATGGATGTACATGGGATTTCTAGGCTGTATGTTGCTTATGGATTGTCCTTTTCTTCTCTTGATCTTGCAGACAATACTTTTCCATCTCAAAATGTACTTTCATCAAAACAAGAAGACCGTTCACTTAGATACTGCAGTTGTCGTGGGATAAATAAAAATTGTATACGTTGTGGCGGTTCAGGAATGATTTAGTAGGAAGATATTTTTGCTTTTTTGAGTTTTTCAAAATTTATATTGTAGGTATATCTGTAGGTAAAAAATATTTTCAATTTTTTATATCAAATAAAATCAACAAAATACTACACAAACCCAGTAGCTCTCCTTGCTACCAAATTTCAAGCTAACAAAGCCCCGCATGGCATATAAAACCGTGCGGGGCTTAGCTTTTTTGATGTAAACTTCTTGGAGCAAAAGTGCACGCAAGCCAGATACAAATATAACCGATGCCTTTCATAAATTGGTACAAAGCATCAACGCTATATCTTCTCCCAATCTATAAAATTTGAACCTTTTTTGTTTTACCTGTGTATCCATCCCTCAAAGGCACAGGTACACAGATAAAACATTTTAATACGCACCTTTAGAATAGGTCACTTCATAGCTATGGCTATACACCTCAAAAACAATCCCAAAAGGATCTTCCACATAGCACATGCGATAGGGCTTCTCGTTAGGGTAATATTCACGAATAGGCATACGCTGTTTACCACCATGGGAAACAATTTTTGCCACAAGGCCTTCTATATCAGGATCTTGTACGGAAAAATGGAATAAACCCGTTTTGATAAATGTAAAATCTTCTCTTTGCTTGGTATTTTTTTCAAATTCAAAAAGCTCAATACCGATATTATTAGATGTTACCATATGCGCAATTTTAAAATCCCCATGGTCAGCACCAAAAACATCATGGCACATAATGCCGATGGCAGATTCTTTTTCTTCCTTCACCAAGGATGGGGTCATAACAATGTACCACCCCATAACTTCTTGGTAAAATTTTACTGCTTCTTCTAAATTGGGTACGG
>CAYJHS010000042.1:0-15579 GCA_964369815.1 uncultured Desulfovibrionaceae bacterium | reverse complement strand
AGACCATGCAAAACATCGCATGTGGCGAAGGTCTTACTTTACGAGTGAGCCCCAATGGCAAAAAAATATTGTATTTACGCTATGATACAGTCACAAGCGAAGGTAAGCGCAAGCAAAATATTGTGAGCATGGGCGATTTTCCTGCCTTGAGTTTGAAAAAGGCTCGACTACAAGCCGATGAACGCAAAGCCTTAGTCAAGGACGGCAATACCAATCTTGCCAAGGCTAAAAAACAAGCCATACTCGATAAAGCCCAAGATACATCCGTAAGTGAATTTACACACATTATTACTTGGCGTACGTTAGGAATAACTAGACCTTGATAGTGCCAAATGGATTATTCCTGCTTATCGTATGAAAATGAACCATGCTCACCTTGTTCCCATGTCACACCAAGCTGTTACGTTCTTGAAGCAATATTAGAATTTGCGGACAGGAGTGAATTTGTCTTTCGTCTACATCTTCACCCAGAAGGACAATGCTGTTTCCACTATGGCGCTTATGCAAGCCCTGTGGCGCATGGGCTTTACTGGCCATAATGGCAACCGCTTTGTGCCCATGGCTTTTGTGGCATGTTCTCCATCACGGTCTTAATTTGAAAAAATGAGGGCGTTTTTTTATGCGTAAAAAATGCTTGGCTGGAAATGTCTAATTTTTACAAAGCCGCTTTTTAAAATCCACCAACTTCCCAATCACTGCCACAATGCAGATCACCATATTGCAATTATACACATGGCAAACGACACTACGAAGTAGTTGAAATGCACACGCCATGCACCTTAAATCGGCATCAAGTGCGTCAACATTTGCAAGTAAACATACCTATTTGTCCAGTCTTCAGTCCGAAGGCCAGCCTACGTATTGTAAAGACACTGCGCTTTTTATACGGAACGGCTGGTGAGGGGCTGACACCTTCAAGCTCCTCGCGTCATCACTTAGATATGTGATATGACATAGTGACGTAAATATTTCCTGTCAGTAAGACTTGGCATAATGTGTTTGGTTAGCACATTGTACTTATTTTCAGAGTCTTCGCAAGATTGACAAAATAAAAATTCAAAAAAAATATAACCATTACGGTGCAATTTTTTTTCTCGATGCTCTGTATTGTTGTCAATAATAAAAATAATTTTGAAAGTCATTTTAATTATTGACAGCCTGAGAACATCATGCTAGCCATTCGGTAACGGTGTTATCGAATAGAATGAAAAATATTCATTTATGGTGACAAGATATTTTTAGGAGGAGTTATGTCTTTTAAAACTATAAAATTAAAGTACATACTAGGGGTGTGGCTAGTGTTTTTATGCGCTTTGCCAGCGTATGCGGCAAAGGTGGAAACGCCGACGTATGCTTTAGAAGCTATTGTGGTTTCGGCTGAAAAACAAAAAGCCGATGCACAAAAAGTTCCGGTGAGTATGGATGTACTTTCAGCGCAACAAATTGAAGATTCTGGCATCGAAACCATTCAAGATGCGGCAAGAAAAATCCCTAACCTATCGCTAACTTCGTGGGGTACACGCGGCAATGCACAATTTTTTGTGCGGGGGCTTGGTTCGGTAGAAAATACACCGGCTGTGGGCTTTTATGTGGATGATGTTGGGTATTTAGACGCGCGTATTTTTGATTCACCATTATATGAAATTGAGCGCATAGAATTTTTGCGTGGTCCGCAAGGTACGCTCTATGGCAGAAATACCTTGGGCGGGGTTATCAATGTGGTAACAAAAAAGCCTGACAATGATGTTGATGTGGGTATTAAGGGCACCTACGGAAGCTTTGATACTTTTGATGTAACAGCATATTTACGTGCGCCGCTTATTGAGGATAAATTATATATCGGCTTATCCGGAAGCATTGGCGGTTCGCAAGGCTATTATACCAATACCTTTTATGACAAAGAGTTTGTAAAACAGGAAGACTATAGCGGGCGATTGCAATTGCGTTTCACTCCCACCGATAAATGGGATATTTTACTCAGTGCTGATGTGGAGCACATCAAAGACGATGCGTATCCCATTACTCTACGCGAGGCACAAACAAGCTGGAACCCTAATGTGAGCCAGCTGCTTTCTTCTTATAAAAATAATAAGGACGACCCGTATGAAATTAACCATGATTTTAAGGATTCAAGTCAGCGCGATTCTCTAGGGGCATCTTTGCGCATTAACTATAAAGCTCCATGGTTTAATGTCACTTCTATTACGGGCTTTAGACATTTTACCACAGAAAATAATAATGACCAAGACTTTGGCCCCTATGATGTTTTTGTGTATAAAGAAGATTATCAATCCGATTACTTTACTCAAGAATTACGTCTTTCTTCACCAGAAGATACTAACAGTCCTCTTAAATGGGTAGGAGGTGTCTTTTTGTCTTCACAAGTTACCCGTCGTGATGGCAGTCAAAATATGGGAGCGGATTTGCCGTATGTTGTTTTGGGTAAACCCACGTGGGATGGACTTCAAGCAGCTGGTGCAGGTGCCCTTATTCCATACCCTACCTTACCTTTTGATATTCCTGGTCTTGGTGCTGCCGGAGATCCGAACCCGCTACATAGTTTTGATGCTTCTAATGGTGGCATCGGATATAGTAGTATAGAAAAATCTACTACTGTTTTGAATACTTATGCCATTTTTGGGCAAGGTACGTACACATTTTTTGATAAGCTCGACCTGACCATTGGCTTGCGCTATGAATATGAACAAGGTTTTTTTCACAATACAATAGAAAATAAATTTTCTGGTGTGCAATATAATTCATATAACAACACCATGAACAATTCTGTACTCTTGCCAAAATTTGGTCTTGCCTATCACTGGACAGATGACATAATGACCTATGTCTCTGTCTCACGTGGTTATAGAGGGGGTGGCTTTAATTACACTTCACCCACCAAGGTCGACAGCACCTATGACCCAGAGTATAACTGGACTTATGAATTTGGCTTTAAGACCTCATTTTTCAACGACCGCTTGCGTATAAACGGTTCTGTATTCTATATGGATATTCAAGACCAACAAGTAACGCAGATTTTATCCGGCGGTTCCGGTTTGCGCATCGACAATGCGGCCAGAGCGCGTAGTTTGGGCTTTGAACTTGAGGTAGCGGCCTTGCTTGCAGAAGGTTTGCTTTTTGAAGGTTCTTTTGGTTATACCGATTCTAAATTCTTAGAATTTAAGAAGACAGATTATTTCCAAGGTGCACTTGTAACACGCGACTTTGAGGGCAAAGCGACACCGCTTATGCCGGAATATACCTATAGTTTGGCTTTGCAATACAGTTTGCCCATTTATACTTTCAAAAAAGCTAATGGTAAGGATGAAGGCACCATTACTTGGGTAACTCGTGCAGAGGTGGATGGATTTGGCAAAACATATTACTCTGAGGACAATAGCATTGTTCAAGACCCATATGCGCTGGTGAATTTGCGTACCGGCTTTGAAACGGAAAACTATTCTGTGACATTTTGGGTTAACAATGTGTTTAACACAAAATACTCAGCCTTTGCTTTTTACTCTGACCAGATAGGCGTTCTTGCTCAAATGGGAGAACCCACATCTTTTGGAGTAACATTTAAAGCAGAATGGTAATTCATAATACTAAGCTGGAAAGGTCATTTTTGACTTTTCCAGCTTATACTTTATGTTTCTCTAAAGATAAATCATATATGGAGAACAAAAATGCGTAAAAAAATAGCGGGTCTTACAGAAACACTACTTGATGAAGCCAAAAAAGAATTTTTGCAATGTGGGTACAAAGATGCTTCCTTACGCAATATTGCAAAAAATGCCAATATGACCACAGGGGCAATTTACAGAAGATATAGCGACAAAGAAGCTTTGTTTGATGCTGTGGTTGACCCTGTTCGATGTACATTTATGGATATGTTTCAAGCTTCGCAAGCCATGTTTTTTGATATGGCAGAACAAGGCCTTTCACATTTAAGTTATAAGAAAACGGCCAATGAAGTGAGCATGTTTCTTGATTATGTGTACGCATATAAAGACATTTTTTTGCTTATCCTTTGTCATGCAGAAGGCACAAAACATCAATTTTTTATTAATGATTTGGTAGTATTGGAAGTCGAAGTGAGTAGAAAATATTATGACTTGCTACAGAAAAAGGGTAAATTACTAGGCAATATTCATCCCCATGTGCATACGGCACTTATATTAACATATTACACAAGTATTTTTGAAATTATTAAGCTTGATATAACTAAAGAAGAAGCTTTGCAGCACATTCAATCCATCGTCACATTTCATAATGCCGGATTTGAAAGCTTAGTAAAATTTTTATAATCGTTGAGGAAGTTTATGGGCAAAAACAAAGCGCACTCTTTTACATATTTTATACATGTCCAAAGAAAAAAAATAGCCACAGCCGTAGCCTTGTCATTTTTGGCCTCTGTATGCCATATGATTCCATATTTTGCCATCGCTGCTATGGTCTCTCAACTTTTGAGTAAAAGCTTTACATTTCAAGCCTTAGCCTTAAGCAGTATCGTAGCTCTCATGGGCTTTTTGGGGCAAGTACTTTTTTCTGCCCTTTCAACTTCTCTTTCCCACGCATGTGCATTTGAAATTGTAAAAGATATTCGCCTAGCACTTATGGGAAAATTTTCACGCGTATGCCTTGGTGATCTTTTACGCATCTCTTCTGGTAAAATTAAGACACTTTTTGTGGATACAGTGGAAAAAATAGAGCTTCCCATTGCCCATATTATTCCGGAGGCAACTTCCGGCTTGCTCGTACCTTTATTTATACTATGTTATATGTTTACAATGAATGCCGTCTTGGCTTTGGTGGCATTGTGCACCTTACCCATTATTGTCATTTGTTATGGACTCATGACGCGCGACTATGAAAATAGATATAAAAAACTTGTGGAAGTACAAAAAAACATGGATGCTTCCATGGTGGAGTATACGCAAGGTATTCAGGTCATCAAAACTTTTGGGCAAACCCATGCCTCTTATGGGAAATTTTCCCATGCCGTTGAGGACAATGAAGCCGTTAAGGCAGCATGGTTCAAAGACACCAATCTGTATTATATTATAGGCATAACCTTTGCCCCGTCCATATTGCTTGGTGTGCTGCCCGTGGGAGCATATTTATATATGCAGGGTAATATTAATGCCAACGACTTAATTTTATTTATAATTTTATCATTCGGGCTCATTAAACCCTTGCTGCATGTGTTGGAATATACAGATATGCTGGCAGAAGTTTCAAATGTCATAAAAAATGTCTCGGCCATGTTAAGCCTTCCAGAACTGAGTCGCCCACAAGAAGTGAACAAAGACTTATGCGGCAAAGATCTCTGCGACAAAGACACTACGCCAAAAAGCACCGTTGAATTTAAGAATGTTTCTTTCACATATAGCACAGAAAAAGAAAGTAGTCATGTTTTACAAGATATATCTTTTGTTGCAGATCCGCAGCAAATGCTTGCCATCGTGGGGCCTTCCGGAAGCGGAAAAAGCACCATTGCCAAGTTATTGGCGTCCTTTTGGGATGTAAACAGCGGCGAAATATGTATTCAAGGTATAAATATCAAACACATTCCCTTTACTCAACTTTCGCAATATATTTCTTATGTTTCGCAAGATAATTTCTTGTTTAACATAAGCATAAAAGACAATTTACTTATTGGAAACCCTCGTGCCAGTGATGCAGAAATCATTGCCGCATGTCAAAAAGCATATTGCCATGATTTTATATGCAAATTTGAACATGGCTATGACACTCTGGTAGGTGACGCAGGTGGTAAACTTTCCGGCGGAGAAAGGCAAAGAATTGTCCTTGCGCGTGCTCTCTTAAAAAATGCTCCCCTCATTGTTTTAGATGAGGTAACGTCATTTACAGATCCCGAAAATGAAGCCTATTTACAAAAAAGCATTTGTGAACTTGTGCAAAATAAAACCCTTATTGTTATTGCGCATCGTCTCTCAACCATAAAAAATGCCCATAAAATTCTTGTGCTTAATGAAGGCAAAGTCATTGCTGAAGGAAAGCATGACGTGCTTTATGGTACATGCGAAATATATAAGAATATGTGGAATGCCCATGCGCAAATAAAGGGAGCATAGTTTATGTTTAACATGATATTAAGATTGCTAAATTTTTCTTCTATTAATAAAAAAAGGCTTTTGCTTTCATTTGTCTATGGTTTTTTTTCGGCCATGTTTGAGATATTTCCCATCTTTGCCATCTTGCTTGTGCTTTCAGGGCTTATGGAAAATACTGTAAGCATGGTAACTGTATACACGAGTTTTGCCATTATTTTTGCGGGCATTTTGGGGCAAATTATATGCAATAATGCTTCTTGCAACAGAAGAATACTTGGTAGTTATAATATGTGCAGTCATAAAAGATTGAGCATTGGGGAGCGCATGAAAAATATTCCCATGGGCTTTTTTTCCAAGAGCCGTAAAGGAGATATTGTGGCTACCTTAACAAGTACCATCAATGATTTGGAAATGTCGGCTGTCTTTATATTTCAAAAACTTGTGAATGGTTTCTTGCATGCTCTTGTGCTTTCATGTTGGCTTATGAGTTACGATGTGCGCCTAGGGTTTCTTTCCCTTGCAGGCATTGCGCTTTCACAGGTAATATACAGCTTTTTACAAAGGAAAAGTCTTAATACTGCTAGTATTCGCCAAGAGTCACAATCCGAGCTTATTGGAGCCATTTTAGAGTATATACAAGGCATGGCTGTAGTAAAAGCTTTTGCCGCAAACAAGAGCGTAGAGCGCACACAAAGTGCACTTAGGCGAGCCATTGAAAAAAGCTGCGCAAGTAATAAAATCATTGAAAGCACCGCCACCTATATGGGAACCTTTTATCAAGGTGTCTTTAAAATGCTGTCATTTTTTATTTTAATAACAGCATGTTACATGTTGACGGGAGGCGGTATTTCTCAAGAAAAAGCCTTGCTGCTCTTTGTAGCTTCATTTTTTTTATATACGAATATAGAAATTATCGGCAGTGTTGCTTCTCTAGCACGCACCATACAGCATAATATGCTCAAAGTGGAGGAATTAGAACAGCAAGAAATCTATAAAGATGCGCAAGATAACTTTACATCAACGACTTTTGACATTGCATTTAAAAATGTCAGCTTTGCGTATGAAAATGAAAAAATCTTTAACAATATGAATCTCTATATTCCTGAAAAAAGTAAGGTTGCTTTAGTTGGCCCTTCCGGTAGTGGAAAAAGCACTCTTTGCCACCTCATTGCACGCTTTTGGGATGTACAAGGTGGAGAAATTAGTATTGCCGGCAAAAATATTTGTGATATTCCTTATGCAAAGCTTATGCAGCATATTTCTATTGTTTTTCAAGATGTTTACCTGTTTGAAGATACTGTGGCCAATAATATAAAATTTGGTTTGCACAATGCCTCGCAGTCAGACATTGAAAACGCCGCAAAAAATGCACAGTGCCATGATTTTATCATGCAATTACCTCAAGGGTATGAAACAATTATTGGTGAAGGCGGCGCTAATCTTTCCGGCGGTGAAAAACAACGCATTTCCATTGCAAGAGCCTTACTTAAAAATGCAGACATTATTATTTTAGATGAAATGACCTCTGCCCTTGACCCAGAAAATGAGTGCGCCCTTGTAAAAGCAGTTGAAAAGCTTATCCATGGAAAAACTGTCATTATGATTGCACACAGGCTATCCACCATACAGTCTGCCGATATTATTTTAGTTTTGGAAAAAGGGCATATTGTGCAACAAGGAACTCACGATACATTGATGGAAGAAACAGGGATATATAAAAAATTTGTTGCTTTGCGTAGTGCTGCACAAGAGTGGGTAATATAACGGGCTGTTGGAAAAGTGCTGCTATGAAACATATCGAAAACAAAATAAAAAAAACAAAAATATATCCCCTATACTTAGCTCTGCCAAATGATAACATACGCCGTAATGTGCTTGAGCGTTATGCTAAACTTATGCAAAATGCCACACTTTTTCCCAAAGCAATACAGGGCCATAGTGCAAAGTCCATCTATCCTTGTATTGCACTCTATAAAGCGTGTATTGCGGCTGGATATGAGCCACGCGAAGTCCTTTTACGTATAAAAAAAACTATTTTGGAGCAAGGGGCAGTGAGTGCAAAGTATTTACGTTTTGTTAGTAATTTTCCATTTTTCTTTCATATTTTCAAAGGACTATGCAAGCTAAGTACAAAAACAAGCTATGCTACCCCGTGGTTTAATATGCGCTGGAAAAACACCGATGCCCACTCCATCAAATGGGATTGTTACAAATGTTTCTATAAAGACGAATTTAGCAAGCATGGCGCTCCTGAGCTTACAAGCATTTTTTGCCAACTTGATGATATTGTCTATGGAAATATGAAAAATATTCTTTGGAAAAGAACGCAAAACTTAGGGCAAGGGAATACATTGTGTGACTTTCACTTTGTTAAAATAAAATATAAAAATTTTGTAAAAAAATGAACAAATTCAACCGGCAATTCCTTCTCTTTATTGTGTATTGTAGCAATAGATACCATATACAATAAGGATTTTATTGAATATCCATAAGCTATAAAATCAGTTCATAGCAACGGACTAATTTCCTAATAGCTTACGGAAGCATGTGGTATCTTATTATAAAATAGCACAAGCAAATAAAGGTATATGTCGGATTTTTAGACAGATATAAGCGTGATTTGAAAGAGAGTGTGAGGTGTGGGAGGGGGTAAACAATTTGGGTTAGCAAAAATCTTCCCCTCTCCCACAAAAGTAAACCTAAAATTATAATTCAGGCGGCAGTTTTTTGAGCTGCGCCCATGAGTAAACGGGGCCGCTGACGCAGACGTATTCGCTACCAAGGTTACAGCGTCCGCAGATACCGATGCCACATTTCATTCTTTTTTCAAGAGTGGTGATAATGTTTTCATCGGGGAAGTTCATTTTTTCTAGGGCTTCGATGGTGAACTTAATCATGATAGGCGGTCCGCAGAGCACCACGATGGTTTTTTGTGGGTCAGGGGCAAGCCTTGTGAGAATATCTGGAATAAGTCCAACGAGACATTCCCAGCCTTCACAGGGGCTATCGATGGTTAGGTGGCAGTCAAGGTCAGGGTTGTTTTGCCATGCCTCAACTTCGTAGCTAAAAGCCATATCCTTGGGAGTACGTGCGCCATAAAGTAGGCTAATTTTCCCATATTCGTCTTTGTGTTCAAGGACGTCGAGGAGGATGGTGCGGATGGGTGCCATGCCGATGCCGCCGCCTACGAAGAAGATGTCTTTACCCTGCCATTCTTGGCGTGGGAAATAGTTCCCAAGGGGGCCACGTACACCTATTTTATCACCGGGAGAGAGGCGATGCAAGGCGTTGGTGACTTCACCAGTACGCATGACGGAAAATTGCAGATACTCTTTGTTGGAGGGCGGACTGTTGATAACGAAGGTGGCTTCGCCCGCGCCAAAAAGGGAGAGTTGTCCCACTTGTCCGGCGAGGAAGGTGAAGTTTTTCATGGCCTCTTCATCGTCAATAACCACGCGAAAAGTCATAATGTTTGACGTTTCATTGATGACTTCCTTAACTGTAGCCACGTGTGGCATATAGGGATTGCTACCAAGGCTTTGGAAGACATTATGCTTGATAAGCGGATTGGCAGCGGCTTTTGGAGTCGTGCTGCTTGCGTCGCTAGTTTTTGCTGTGTTGTTCATATTCTCTTGGAGCATCACTTCGCTTTTTTCTTTGATGGCGGGAGATGCAGCTTTTTCTTTAAGCATGGGTGCTTTGGTTTCTTCTTTTACAACGGGCGCAATGCTTTCCCTTACCACAGGTGCATTGTGCTCCTTAATGACAGGGGCGCTTTCCCCTTTCACCACAGGGCTTTTGGCTTCTTTTACCGCAGGGGAAACGGCATTAGCCTTGGCTGGTGGTGTCACGGCACTTTCTTCTATGGATTTAGGGGCAGTAGTGTTTTCAGCACTGCTCATCTCGCTACTTGCCTTAGGGGTGGCAGGAGCTGCTTTTTTAGCCGCACTTGTTTTTTTTGCTGCTGCCTTCTTGGTGGCAGGAGCTTTTTTTGCTGTACTTGGTTTTTTGGTACTCATATTCCCCCCTATCCTTTAGCAGTAGTTATGGATGCCAAGACAATGGCACGAATGTCTAGGTGTACAGGGCATTGACTGATACAGCGTCCGCAACCGTTTCAGGAGAAATTATCCTCCAAGACGGTGGGGTAGTTGCTGAATTTATGCGATATACGGTTCCGCATGCGGAAAGCTTTCTTGGTGCGGGGATTGTGCCAGCTAGCCTCACGGGTAAAGTGAGAGGCCATGCAATTGTCCCAAGTGCGCAAGCGTTTGCCGCCTTTTTCGTTAAGACCGTCACCTTCGTCAGTGATATTAAAACAATAGCAAGTGGGGCAGATATAGGTGCAGGCACCACAGGAGAGGCAGTGTGCTGTTTGTCTTTCCCAAAAGGTAGTATCGTCAAAAATTGCCGCTAAGCTCTCCTTGGCTGCAGAAAGATCTGGCGCTTCCCCAAGGCTGGCGATGGCTTTTTCGTGCAAAGCAGGAATGGCCTCTACTTGTGCGTCATCGGCAGTGGGTAAGGAAGATTCTTCTAAGAGAGCTTTGCCTTTTTCACTCACTGCCTCTAGGACAAAGCCGCCTTCTACGTCGGTGAAGAGGATATCGGAGCCTGTGCTGTCTGTGGGGCCAGAACCTACCCAGTGACAAAAGCAGGTAGAGCAGGTTTCTGTGCAGGCACGGGTGATGACAATGAGGCTTTCGAACTTGGCCTTAAAGTAGGGGTCTACGTGCGGTCCTTGGGTGTAGGGGCGTTCAATGACGGTGAAGCCTCGTGCATCGCAGGGGCGGCAACCAAAGACCGTGCTTGGCGTAAAAACGTCTGCATTGTCATCCAGTGTAAGGGTTGTTTTGCTCAAATCTTCGGGGTCTTTTTTTACCGTGTAGGTGAGCAATTTTTCGCAGGCAGGCAGAACCGCTTGCTTTGGCGAAACGGAGGCCTTATCTAAGGTGACTTGCATTCCCGAGGTATAGTTGGCAAAAACAACAGCCTTTCCTTCCACAGTGGGAACAAGCACTTGTCGTGTATTATCTTGGCCAAGCCATGCCAAAAATTCCGGCATGGCGGCAGTCTTTAAAAAGCGGGCGTTGCTCATTTCCAATCCCTCTCTATGATATTCTTTTCTTCCACTTCATAGCCAAGTAGTGGCGGTGTTGCCTTGGCATTCATGCCGGCCTTGTAACCATCAAAGAGCTGACCAAGGGTGCGCCCTAACACTTGGCGCAATGCCAAGATGGGGATGTTTACGGGACAAGCGCGTTGGCATTCTCCGCAACCAGTACAGCGTCCAGCAAGGTGCAGGGCGTGGACGGTTTGGAAGAACAGCTTTTCGGTGACGCTGTCTTCTTGACTCATCCAGTGTGGATTACGAGTTTCGGCGATGCAGTGATCACGGCACACGCACATGGGGCAGGCATTGCGGCAAGCATAGCAGCGTACACAACGCGACATATGCCCTGCCCAAAAGGAGCGGCGCTCTTCAAGGCTCATGCTTTCTAGCATGCCAAGCTCTCTGGGAATGACCGTACCTTCACCCACCGGTGTTGGTGGCCCCCCAAAGCGGGCGTCAGCCATGACAGCGGCGGGGGTGGTGCAGCCATAGCATTTACCTTGGGCATAGTCAGCCATGGCAAATGTATGAGACTTTCCGTCAGCCACAATGGTGACATCGTTGGCAGTGGTACTTACACTGTCAATGTTGTTATAACGGCCAAGAGCGGCGTCTACTCTTTGCATATCCAATGTACCTTCACAAGGCATGGCAAAAATATAGACATCGTCTCTATTTATGAGGCTTTCTTGTAAAAGTTCTACCACTGAACGAGAGTCACAGCCTTTGACCACGATGCCTATCTTTTTGCCCTTCCATGAAGGGAGATAAGTGGCAAGGTTATGTACATTAAAGGCACTCCAAGTGAGTGTGTCCACGTCGGCTTCTTCAAACATAAAGTGCGGTGTAGCGTGGGCCGCATCGTGGCCTTGACGCCAACCAATGACGCACTCCATCTCAGGGAGTTTGGCCTTAATGGCAGTTTTAAGCTCATCCAGTGCGCCATTGCCGGCGACGCCTGTGCCTAATGGGCGCAAGGGGGTCAAAGCTGTTTCGGCAACCTTGTATAAGGCCTCGGCATCTTCTATGCGTGGAGCTGGACCAAGCTTGTGGATTTGCTCCGTAAATTGCGTCACCACCAATTGCCATTTTGCCCCTTCTGAGGCAGAAACCCAAGTATATTCAAAGCGCGCAGGGTCAATACCTAGGATGGGCAAGAAGTGCTTGAGCATTTCTAGGCGACGGCGAGCATAAAAGTTACCGGAACTATAGTGACAATCTCTTGGGTGACAACCGGAGACAAGCACACCATCGGCACCGTCAATAAGGGCACGCATGACAAAGAGCGGATCTACACGCCCAGAACAGGGCAGGCGAATAATCCGCAAGTCAGTGGGTTGCGTGGCACGGGCTACGCCGGCAGTGTCTGCGCCGCCGTAGGAGCACCAGTTACAGAGAAAGCCTACAATGCGTAGCTCTTTATTTACTTGTGACATAGTGCGTATACCTCCGCCAAAATTTGATTATCTGTGGCATGGGAAAGCTGTATAGCTCCCTGCGGACAGGTGGCGGTGCATAGGCCGCAACCTTGGCAGACCGTGGCCAGCACTTCTACTTTGTCCTCTCCACGCACGCTTGCTTCTCGTATGGCACCAAAGGGGCACACACGTACACACTTTCCACAGCCCACACAGCGCATGACCTGCACATTGGCAATTTGCGGGTCGTTTTCCAGCATGTCTTTGGCAAAAAGTGCCAGCACCTTGGCGGCAGCGGCAGAACCTTGTGCCACCGAGGCAGGAATGTCCTTGGGGCCTTGACAGGCACCGGCAAGGAAAACGCCGGCGGTGTTGGTTTCCACAGGCTTAAGCTTGGGGTGACTTTCCATGAAGAAGCCGAACTTATCATAAGAAATACGCATCATTTCAGCTAAGTGCGGCGCACCGTGCGAAGCTTCAATACCCACAGCCAGCACCACGAGGTCGGCTAAAATTTCCACTTGTTCCCCAAGGAGCGTGTCGGCACCGCACACTACAAGTTGACCTTTTCCATCGGGATAGATGGAAGAAACTCGCCCGCGAATATAATTAGCTCCGTATTGCTCACTGGCTCTACGGGTAAACTCGTCATACATCTTACCGGGAGAGCGAATGTCCATATAGAAAATATGCGATTGCGAATCCGGTATGTGGTCCTTGGTTAAAATGGCTTGTTTTGCCGTGTACATACAACAAAAACCGGAACAATAAGGGCGCCCAATGGACGGATCACGCGAACCCACACACTGGATAAAGACCACGTTCTTGGGCTCTTTGCCGTCGGAAGGACGTTGAATATGTCCGTGGGTGGGGCCAGAAGCGTTCATCATGCGCTCATATTGCAAGCTGGTGATAACGTCGGGATAGCGCCCAGCACCGTATTGCTCATACACTGTCCAGTCCATGAGTTCATAGCCGGTGGCAGCTACAACGCAGCCCACTTCTTCCGTAACCACTTCTGCTTCTTGAGTATAGTTAATGGCACCGGTGGGGCATTTTTTGGCGCACACACCACACTTACCTTTTTGGATTTTGGCACACTTATTGCCGTCAATGACGGCTTTTTTAGGTATGGCCTGCGGAAAAGCAATGGTGATGGCACCAGATTTGCCCACGCCCTCATTAAAGGTGTCATCGGTCTTGATAGGGCATTTTTCCAAACACGCACCGCAACCGGTACATTTTTCCCAATCAACATAGGATGCTTTTTTGCGAATCCGCACAGAGAAGTTACCCACATAACCAGCGATTTCTTCTACTTCGGCATAGGCGTATAAAGTGATTTTGGAGTGCTGCGCCACATCTACCATCTTTGGGCCGAGAATACAGGCAGAACAGTCCACGGTGGGGAAAGTTTTGTCTATTTTTGCCATCTTTCCGCCAATGGTGGCTTCACGTTCTACCATGACCACTTCTGTACCTCCGTCGGCACAGTCAAGAGCAGCCTGAATGCCGGCAACACCGCCGCCAATGATGAGCACTCGTTTATTGATGGCGAAAGATTGCGCCGTTAAGGGCTTGTTATGGCGGAGTTTTTCCACAGCCATGCGTACAAGTTCCTGTGCTTTGTGGGTATTGGCGTCCATGTTTTTGCCAATCCACGAAACGTGCTCACGCAAGTTTGCCATTTCAAACATATAACGGTTCATGCCGGCTCGTTCCACCGTGCGGCGGAAGGTCGGTTCGTGCATGCGGGGCGAACAAGAGCCCACTACCACGCCGTCAAGTTTGTGTTCGGCAATGGCTGTTTCAATGGCTTGTTGTCCTGGCTCTGCGCAAGCATACATAATATCTTCGGCAAAGACCACCTCAGGGTAGCTGCGCGCCATTTCTGCCACTTCATTACATTTCACCGTGCCGGCAATGTTACTGCCGCAGTGACAAATAAATACACCTATTCTCATGCTTGCACCTCTTTCAATTTATCCAGCAAGGGAGCGGGGCTCACACAGAGTTTTTTGAGACCAAGTTCCTTGGGATTACAGCCAAATGCCAAGCCTAGCACCTGGGTAAAATAGAGCACAGGTGTGTTGAAGTTCAAGCCCATAGCTTTCGCTGCTTGGTCTTGGCGCAGGTCAAGGTTCATTTGGCACAGTGGGCAAGCCACTATAATGGCATCGGCCTGCATATTTTCAGCCAATTCTAAGATTTTACCGGAAAGTTTTGCGGTCATGGGGCGTTCTGGAATACCAAAGGAAGCGCCGCAACAGTTTGTCTTAAGCGGAAAGTCCAGCACCTCAGCACCGCAGGCGCGTAAAATATCTTCCATCATTTGTGGATTTTCCGCATTGCCAAATTGCATAATCTCTGCTGGGCGGCTCATCAAACAGCCATAGTAGGGAGCAAGGCGGATGCCCTTGAGCTTATTACGAACCCGTCCGGCAATACTTTCAATGCCAAAGCTTTCTACGAGCATTTGCATCATGGAGGTTGCTTCGGGCAGTTCTTGTGCCACGGGAGTGTCTAACAATTCGTTAACACTTTGGCGAAAAGCGGCATCTTCCATGCGATGGGAGGCATGACGCAAATTAGAAAGGCAAGATGGACAGCCAGTAACGACTTTACCGGCACCGGCAGTGGCGGCGATATCTAAGTTGCGTGCGCACAGAGCAGGGGAGAGCTCCGTGGATACGGCATGCGCCGGAGTGGAGCCGCAACAGTTCCAATCTTCCAAATCCGTAAGTTTGAGCCCTAAGGTCTCACAAACCATGCGGGTGGACTTTTCATAGTCGGACGATGTTCCTACAGCGGAACAGCCGGGATAATAGGCAAATCTCATGCTTTTTTGCCCTCCTTAGCGCAGCGTTCATCATAACGTTGCAAGATGCGCCCCACAGCTTTTGCCCCTTCAATGGTATGAGGCAAGAAGGGGAGTTTGTTTTTGCGTAGAGCCGTTGGGGCAAGGTCCACATCTGTC
>CAYJHS010000041.1:0-15733 GCA_964369815.1 uncultured Desulfovibrionaceae bacterium | reverse complement strand
TTAGAAATTGCTGAACGTGTTTTATCCTCAGAAACTATGCAGTACATTGAAAATGCAGACCTTTCATCTACTGCCAAAAAAATTCTGGATAGATGGGCGTTGAACGCTCCAGACTTTTTGCAAGAGTTAGAGCAAGAAGGCGTAGAAATCTTAATCAAACAAGCTCACGACACCGCACAGCAAGAAGCAGATATCCTCCATAGCGAATCCGCAAAACGTGCTCGTGAATACGGCATGTGTGATATGGAAATCATGCAAGAAATGGGTCCGCCTTCATATTTTTATGATGACGAATAAACATTAAATCTACCATATAAAATAAAGTGAGTGTCATGCAAAAGGCACTCACTTTGCTTTGTGCTGATAAGTCATGCTTTAAATATAGCAACCATGATATAGACTAATGACAAATCACACTTTTTCGGATAGTATGATTTCATGTTAGACCAAGAATTAATCACCCTAAGCAAGTTGCGTATCGCTTTTGATTTAAAATCTACTGAGTTAGAAACGCTAACAATAAAACTTCAACCGCATGCAACACCCTATACTTTATGGCACAATGCCTACAAAATGCATTGGGAAGCCCATATAGAAAATAATGCCGCACCGCTTGAATTAGAAATACCCACCTTCCCACAAGCTAATGATGAACAATTTTCTGTGTCCGACTGTGCCGAAGAAATGTGTGAGTATCTCGTAGAAATCATCCCCTTGGTATATCAGCGTTATATGTGTGATGGGTTGCAATATATTTTTGAAGAAACTTATAATCCCATGTCTAAATGGCACTGGAATTATATGGATGTGGTTTTGCAAAGAGTACCCAGTCGGAAAGATTTTAAGCACCTTACACCCCTTGAGGCGGCACATGCTAAAAAGAAAGCCTTTATGAAAAGTCACGCCACAAAAATTCTCAAGGAAGTGTTTATTGATACGATAGCCGTCAATAAACGAACGGCAGTACAACATCTTGTCGCTTGTGGCTATCCATTTACACAAGAGGTAAAAGGCCTGTCACGGGGTTATTTCGATTATGTCACTGCTGAAACTTTTGCCACTCCAACAGAGAAAGCCCAAGTGGAAGTTACCCAAAATACAGATACAAAAACTAAAGCACTATGCATTCCCCGTGAACTATGGGAGGGCAAATCCCCAAGCTCTGTACGCGATGCCATGCGTGAAGCAAACTATGACGATGCCGTCATCGCCTATGTGCTTTATACTTGGTGTGGCCAAAATAATAAAACCCATGTGGGCAGACTTCTTGGAGCTGCTGACAAAGAAGATAGCACCTACCGCAAATTCTGCCATCGACTACTAGAAAAAGCTCAGTCGCTCAATATTACCACTAAATAATCTGCGCACTACTTTAGCATAAGCAATGCATGCGCATGCAATACTGCAAGAGAATACTCAAGAATAAACCTTTTTTGAAAAGGATTTACAATACATTTTTACCCAATCTTAAAAGACCAGTTACTTCTAGTAGTCTGTTTGATAGTATGTCGAACCAAGGACTAAAATGGAGCAATTGTCAGCACTTCCATCGTTGAGGAGTATGTACAGAGGTTGGTTGATGCATGGGATTAGTGGGAGGGGTGAATATTTAAATTAGATATAGAGCAAAACCCCTTGATTTTAGGCAAGCGGTTTTAGTGATGGTTATTTTTTAGGCGGAGTCGGAGGTGGAGGAGGTGGGGAAAAGTCTTCTTTGCCTGGAATCTGTCTACCAGGGATAGGAAGTGGTGGTTTCGATGGTGGCCTTATAGGTGGCTTTGTAGGTGGCTTTGTAGGTGGTTTTGGCGGCGACTTTTTTGAAAACAATATACAATCACCTTGGTTTGTTCGTAATGTACCTGTGAATGTGTTCCCTAAAAAATTTTTGATTAAGATTTTCATTTTTCCTCTTTTTTTAAGTTAATCCAACTTGTTTAAAATTATATGTAGGTCATGACTTACATGAAATAATGGATTGTATCGCTCTATTTTTTTATGGTTAAGCATATTACTTTTTTGAGTGTGTATGTTAGATATTACAAAAATAAACAACAAAACAACTGATATTATTAAAAATATAAGCGATAAAAATGAAAGATTTTTTGTAAATTCATTAATTTTTTTATCCTTATCGTATTGTTCCTTAGGTTCAGCATAAAATTCCATACAGTGATGCATGATATGAACTGCCGTGTACGCTCTGTGTGAATCTATCTTGATGCAGATTAATGTAAAGCAAAAGACAATAGCTAACAGTGCGAGTGCGGTAAAAAAAAGATATATACCTTCAGCAGTGTTTAATGGAACTATTTTGTCAATAAATATGAGCATTACATTGAAAAGTGCTCCAGAAGAGATTATGAGATATCTGTTTAGTTTTTCAGTAAGTTTATCATACAAATCAATATATCTAGTTCTCTCGGTTTTGGCACGCTCATATCTCTCAAATTTTGTGCTATAGTCTAGAAAAATATAGTCATATTCATTTTTTGAATATAACTTTTTATCTTTTTTGCGAAAAATCAACTTAATTGTTTTAAACATTTCTCACCATATTTATAAATTTATCGCATGTGGCACAGCCGAATGAAATTTTTGGTTTATTGGCATTGTCTGAAATTAACTCTTTTCTGAAGGATAAAATTTGTATAATTTCCCTTTTTCTCATACTATATATTATATTAGTGACATACCTATAGCAAATTGCACATAAAACAAATAAAGCTGAAGAGACAACAACTTCCATAAATATACTTTTCTTTATAATCAAGCTGTTTATAATAGGGGCATGAAAAAGGCCTTTAGATACTGCAATATACATCATAAGATGAATCACAGAAAATATAAGAGTTAATAGTACGGTACATAGTATTATACGCAGAGAGTACCAAGCACTATTAACAAGCTTAATTTGTGCTTCTGATTTGTTAATAATGTTATAGGCGTATGGATTTTTTATTGCGATTACAGTTTTTGCATCATTGATAAAAACTTTTGAACAATTTTCAAATGTTTTTTCATTTTTTGGACACCATGGAATTATAGTATATAAATCCTGTTTCCCTCTACAATACAATGCACATCTTAAAGCGATAAAAGGGAATTTTATATGCAATATTTTTTGTATTTCTTGGTGAAACCTTTTATATCGTAAAAATCTGCATATTTTTCCTCGTAGTTGTTGGAAAAATTTTTTACTAAACATTCTTTCTCTTAGAATTGTAACTTGACCACCTATTTTCTGCACATTAAACCCAAAATTTGTTAATTCTCTTACTGCTTCTTCATTATATTTGACGTGTATTGATACAGCACTATTTTTTTTATCGTTCTGATTTCCTTTTGCAAATGAAGCAAACGCACTAATAGAACTTGGTATATTTATATCAAGCCTAGATAATATTGTACCTACAATAAAAGAAGTTGCAATATATAAAACCGCAATTTCTAAATGAAAACTAGACATAATTGATGTAATATACTGCGTTGATTCATCAATACTATTGGATGTAACTTCAAATAAAAACAAGTAAAAGACGAAAACATTAATAAAAATTAAGTTGCTACACAATATGACAACAATCATACCTGGAAAAAGAGAGCCAATAACATCTTGGTATAATTCTGTTACAAGAGAACCTCGCGGTGCCTCATTGTTAGCTTGAGGTGTAAGTAAGTATTGACTGTCTGTGGTGCCTGCTTGTACGTTATATTCGTTTTGTGACATGGTGATTCCTTTTAAAATGTGTTTTTTTACACTAAACTTAGTCGTTTTGAAAATTCCATAAGTTCCTTTCAATATCCTCTGAATTTGTGCAACAAGTAAGAGAGTTGCTCATTTTTTTTAATGAATTCTTTTAAATATTGTTTCGCTATTTTAAATTGTTGGTGGGTTGGTTTTTCTTTGGTGGCAAAAATTTGCTCACCGTTAGTAGAGGTTATTTAAAAGCTATGTACAATCCTGTCACGCATACCAACTGATTCGTAAAATAAGTCTTCAATAGTACTATCTGATTTTTTAGTAATGGTTTCGTGGATAGCGCTCTTAAAAACTCCACTTGTTCCTTCCATAAAATCATACCATGTCGGTGTTGTACCATTTTTTAATTTTATGCCCGTTTCTTCTATGTTTTCAAGTATCATTTCAATAATAAAACTATTATTTTGGTTAAATACGCACAGTGCTGCTCCTAGATACTTGTAGTATGAATAAGATGGCAGGGATTGGCGTGTCAAATTTTCTCTCATTTACTACTCTTTGATACTTATGAATAGTTATATTAATTTCTTATAATCACTACATCTGATATTTTATCAGCAATGCTTTCCATTGAGTCTTCGCTAGTGCTTAAGCCGCTGCGTGAACCAAGCAAGGGGCTAACGTTTCTCAGTTCTTCAAAAGTTGTGTTATGCACAACGGGGACTAGCAAATCACGAGCTAACAATGCTGAAAGCTCTTTTTCCGCAATTCCCTCGCCTCTAACTCGTTCAAGGAATGCAGGTGTAACCAATACAATGCCAATACGAGATTTTGCCAAGCCCTTATCAATTTCACGTAGTAAGTTAGAGCCTAGGAAAACATCTTTTTCGCTAAACCATACTGCTGTTCCTTTTGCCTCAAGTAAGTCATGCAAATCTTTAGCTGGACCTTTACGGTCATCCCACGCATGGCAAAGAAAAACATCACGTAAATCAGGCAAGTTTGAACGTTTAACTACGTTTTCACGCACAGGAGCAAGTGTCCTAATTTCCTCTGGTGTATATAAAACAGTAGACCCAGCAGGCGACCAACTTGCTTTCGTTTTTTTTGAGGCGGTTTTGCTAGTCAAAGATTTGCTTGAACCAGAAGAGAATGATGGATAAGAGGGGGATGATGGATAAGAGGCATAAGAGTTGTACCGATAGCTACGACCACATACGGGACAGTTTGCTCTTCCACGTGCTGTGCGATGTCCATTTTTTGGTGCTGTACATCTTGCCATGATTTTCTTCCTTTATAATTTCTTGTTAACTTTGCCTCTAAACAAGTTTGTTTTTAAATTTATCTTCATAAAAAACTTATCAGGAAACAAATATTATGACAAGTGTTTAAAAAACTATTCTTTCGTTGAGTCGTTTAATTGCTTAACACCTGAATATAATATGTCTTATATTGCTATCATCACTGGTTAGATTGATGTCGCTACACATTTCCATGAATTTACTTGGATTGTAACGGATTTTTCCTGACTTTCCTGTATCATTCCTGCCTAATTCCCTTACTATTCCATCGTGTCAAGGTAGCCTCCTAAAAAAACTAAGGAGGTCATTATGACACATGAACAATCGTCAATTGGAACACAACTCCCCCCAACAGGCTTTTTACGCTTACCGCAAGTATTAGAGCTTATCCCTGTGAGCAAAAGCACATGGTGGGAGGGCTGCAAGAACGGAGATTTTCCAGAACCTATAAAAATAACCAAGCGCACAACCGCTTGGCGTGTGGAGGACATTAGGGCATTTATTGAAAATGCAGGAATAAACAACAATGAACGTAATGTAAGATAACATTCTTAAACCTCTAACCATAAAAACTTTCATGGATAACATAATATTCTATGAAAGTTTTTATGTGTCTATCTGCATTTGGCTATATTTGACACGTTGCTCAAGATGTATTACAAATCGTAATACACAAGGAGTAAGTCATGAACACCACTATGTCTATGCGTATGCCGCAAGAACTAGCTCATGAAGTTGAAAGTATTGCTACGGAAACTGGCAAGACTAAAAGCTCGGTTATTATTGACGCTGTAAAAGAATATGTGGCTAAGGAAAGCTGGCAAATTCAAGAAATTAGAGATGCTCTTGAAGAAGCAGAAAGAAGTGAATTTGCCACAGAAAGTGAGATGAATGAATTTTGGGCACGCTGGCTCTAGGCATTTATTATGATTATTTGGCTACAAAAAGCACAGCAAAACCTTGCCGATGAGCTGACCTTCATTCACAAGGAAGACCCAAGCGTGGCGAAACGTATTGCCAATTTGGTAAAATCGCGCGTGGATAGCCTTGAAGAATTTCCCGAAAAAGGCCGAACTGGGCGTGTAAAAGGCACTCGTGAGCTTGTTTTTACAGAAATACCGTATATCATACCCTACAAAATACAAGGAAATGATATTTTAATTTTACGCTTCTTCCATACGCATAGAAAAATGCCTAAGCGATGGTAATAATTATTATAAAACAATTCCCTCGTTGTGAGCTTTTTCAAAAATTTGAAGTAATATTTGACTTTGTTTTTCAGAAGGAATTTTCTTAGGTATTTGCACTGCAATATTTAAAATATCAAATTCTTTAGGCGGTAGAAGTTTTTTTGAAGAAAGCTCTATCAAAATACGTTTCCAATGTATTACCGGAATTGCTAATACCTGTTCTTGAAATTTTACGCCAGAAACAACATTTTTTTCTTTAGGCTCTGGCGGTGTAAGTGCATGCCAAAAACTATCAGCTTGCATGGATTCAAGTGTTTTTATGTCATTCAGTAGCGTTGTCCAGCATATATCCCTCTTAAACCACTCTGAATCTCTAGGAGCATTGTCTATTGGATTTGTGATATGTTTGTTTATAAAGGTAGCACATATAGCAATGGCTTTTGCTAACGCGCTTGGAACATCTTGCTGTTTCCAAACTTCTATAAAAGGAATCTCAAGTTTTTGGCGTTTAGCTAATTCCGCCATGCAAGCTAAACTATAATAAACAAGATGGGAGCGAATGCTACCACCAGTTCGATACCATTCTTGACTTGATATAATTCGTTCCGTTGCCCTAAAAATTATAGCTCTAGCTACAGCGCGCCTGAAAAATTTATCATCAAATAAAGATTCATTTTCTTCCCATTCTTTTGCTATACGATTGGCAAATTTAACGAAATTTTTTTGACGTCCTCCACTCAAAATCTTTGGATGTTCTTCCCAAACGTTTTCATATTTTGCCATATCTTCCTTGGTAAACATTTGCTTTTTAGGGTTTTGTATTTGAAATTTACGTTTTTCTGGTGGTGTGAGCTTTGATTGAGCTTCAGCGTACTGTCCTCGAGCACGTTCATAAAACCACTTACTATCCTGAACATTACCCAATTGGGCAGGGGCAAGAATTCTACGTGAAAATTTTTCTATTTCTAGATGGAATGGATGATTAGCAAAAAAATCTGATGCAGTTACCTTATTTTGTGTATTAGCAAACTGAGAAATTTTTGGAACAATACGCTCACTATCTTCAGGCGCAACAACGGATAATTTCATTTGAACAAATATATGCTCAAGAGATACTCTATCCCTTTTTCTGGTATGAAACAAAGATGCTGTTGTTTGACCACCGTTAACAATTTGCAAATCTTTAACTCTTGCAATGGCAATACCATCTCCAGACTGAACAATCTCGACGGATTGTGCAGTAGCTGTGATACCATTATTATAAGCAAAAAACATTGAAGGCTCATTAAGAATGGTGGCACGAATGCCTTTATTAACATTACCCCTAGCTTGAAGGAATGTTCGCACATTTTGTTCTAACAAACGACTATCATATCTCTCATATAATGATGCCAGCATCTCTCCTGGCACTACTGCAAGGTAAGATTCTGATGATCCTTCTCCGAGGTTTGCGTGGAGGCAAGGTATAGTTTGTTGGAAAAGTTCTTCCAAATCTAAGTCGAGAGGTTCTTTCTGCCCCTTAGAAAGGTATTGCTGATAGCGCCTCTCTATGTCCCATACATGGTAATATACTGGTATATCAGCAATACTTTTACTGTCTAATTCTTTAACCCTATCGCTAAGCCTCCTTTCAGATAATACAAAAAAATTAACTTTGATGAATGAAAAGTGTTTATCTTCAATCATCTTTGATAGCTTATACTCTTCAGATGTAATTTCCAATTTAGGGCATATACGTTTTTTTATACTTCCCTCAAAAAAATTAGAAAGTCTTTTAAACGTAGCATCTAATTCAGTTCGCGTTAAAGAAGTAATTTCAGGTCTGTCGTCGTAATCTGCTATAAACAGAGATAAGATTTTGTCATCTGCTTCATAATGATAACCGTCGACACGAACACCACCTTGACTTGGCTGATAATGACAATACTCAATACCATTTTCCGCTATACCTGTTGCAGCAATATCGTCGGAAAAAATCTCTAAAAATGCCTCTAGTGAAGAAATGCGTTTTGCTTCTCTATCGGCCATAATATCCTGTCGAAGTTCAATGAAAAACTCTTCACGCGTTATTTCCATTAAGCAACCTCCAGTACACTGTCTAACTTACACATAAAGCAACTTATTTTGTCCAACTCTAGTTGGTAAAAAACACGTATTACACCAAGAGGTAGCTCAGAACGAATAACTTTAGGAAATTCTTTTGTCACATCATAAGCTTTTACTGAAGTTTCTGTAAGTAATGGAGAATCATAATTTGGAAGGTGAATATAACCATAAGCCGCCAGTTTATCTTCAAAGCAACCGCAAGTATCTACATCATTAATAGAGGCAGAAATTTCTACAACAAGGTCATTTAATGATTTTGCTTGTTCATGGTCATCTTTTTCAGTAAGCAAAAAAGTAACAAGGTGAAGCTGTTCTTCAGTTGTTTCTAGTTGATTTTCTGAAGCAATTCTAACGGTAGAAGGGTCACTACTTGAAAGAGATTTTACTTCAACGGCTTTTCCAGAGTAAATAAAATCTTGATGGATGTCATCAGGGCCTTTCCAGGCCTCTATAGCAGCAGCCTTACTTAGCTTTGTTGCAAATAATTTTTTCAAGAAAAGTAATTCCGCAAACAACCCACGATATTCTTGAGCGGTTAAAAGGCGGGGGTTTTTCTTCTTTAAAAAAGCTCTCCATCTTTTTAAGTGTTGCAATGCAAGTACAAGGGCATCTTCAGGTAGTACAATAGTGCACAAATTATTTAATAAGCTGTTACAAAGAACATAAAATAAATCACTATCAACCTTACGTTCCAGTGTTAAAATCATATTTTGAATGTTATCAGAATTACTCTGCTGCAAATCAACATGTATACCGTTAAGAAGTAGTTTTTCTTTAATAAATAATGATGTATAATCTCCAGAAAGTGCAATCATGAAAATCAACTTGCCGTCACTATTTTTTCCCCAATAAGAAGGAATGTGACCACAATTTTTTGCTAGGCGAACATTGTAGTCTGCATTGGGTGTTGTAATGTCATCCCAAGGTAAAGAACTAGTCATCAATATCTTCCTCCTCAAAATCCATATCCTGCATGGTATCTCGCCATACTTTGTTAGCAGCTACAATAACAGTTTTACCAAAATTAGAAACAGGGAAACTTAAACCAAAGGCAGGCACTCGTTCCCCACCAGCTATTGCACAGCCATTAACTTGCATTTCAAGAATATGGAGCATTAGTAAGGGCTTATCTCGTACTGTACGGAAATGAACGTCTGATGGATTACGGCTTTTCTTAGGGTCTTTATTGTGATATTCTTCAGCCAGTTGACGTGCATATATAAGTTGTTCTTGGGAAAGCCCAATTCGCTCATCACCACGCCCAGCAACTCGAGCTTTAGGTGTTTTCCAACAATCTTCATAAATTATAACAGAGCGTTTTTGTTTTCCCAATTTAAGCGACTGTAAATCCTCATCATTATTTTCAATTGACCTAAATATAATGTCTACTTTTGGATACTCATTTGAAATGCCATTAAGATATTTTATTATTCCATTTTTTTCGGCTACTATTTCTTGATGAACTTCAAATTTATCTAAAAAATCTAGTATCACCTCAAAATCTATATCTTTTGCAAATATACCTAATGAATTCACTTTTGAAGGAACATCAGCAACACTTTGCATGAGGCTTTGAATAAGCTTTTCATTACTTGAATGAATATTAGATTGCTTAGGAAGCAAGTAAGTTTCTACAATTCTACCTGAATAGCTTTTCTGCACTGTTGTCATTATGGCTGAACGCATTTTATTTGCAGATGTGATAAGTAATTCTCTATCGGGATGGCGTTCAACATATAAACCAAATTCACTTGGAGACATTTTCTTTCGTCGCATAAGATATATTTGTTGGCGTAATTCTTCTGTTTTATCAGCGATGTATCCGTACCAATCAATTGCATCTTCATGAAGATATATACGGCACAAATCTTCATAGCCGCTACGGTACCCAAACCATCTGCCCATTTGCATTAATGTATCATATTGCCTTGTGTTTCTATACATATAGCTTATGCATAAGCCTTCAAGAGTAAGTCCACGAGATAAACTAAAACCACCAATAGCAACGACTGTTAATCCTTGTCCGCTTTGCTCATAACTCTTGTAATCGAGGACATCATCTGAGCTACTATTTATGACCATAATTTTCAAAGTAGTAAATACAGAAGCTAAGTTTCTTTTGACTTCAGTCCATGTGACGTTACAAGCTAAAAATTCTTTTTGGAAAGTTGCGTATAAGTCAGCTATATATTTGTTAGAGAGCGCCTGACTATCTGGCATAGCATAATTTGTAAGGATAGCTTGATGTAAATTTTTTTCATACACTTGAAGCAATCCCTTTACAGCCTTTTGAATTGCAACAATGTAAGAAACATTAACAAGCATAGAGCAGTGTTTATTATGCTGTCCTCTAGCATTCCTAATTGCCTTTGTAAGTACAAATACATTGAATGCATTCTTTAAAGATGGAGGAATGCTCACTACCGTTAAATCTTTTTTATGCCTCAATGGTATATACTGTTCACAGTCCGTAATTTTTCTTAAAATCTTATTTCCAGAATCGTCATCTATAAATATTTTTTGTGGCCCAAGGTAAGTGTTGGGCGCATCCAATAAGTATATAAAATCACGAGGAAATAAATCTTTTCGAATATTCTCTTCATTACCATTTTTATCTATATAAATGTAGTTTGAGTCAGGAGATATAAAAATATTTGCAAACGGTGTAGCAGTATAGCCTACGTAGCATGATTTTTCAAATAAATGAATAATTCTGCGTAACCATGCATTTGTTCTCGTAGGGTCAGTATCTTCCTTATTGGTATTCACTGAAGCATTATCAGCCTCATCGTCTATCATGAGCATCGGTGTGTGAGATATTTTCCCCCCCTTTGAGCTTAAGTCTGCTAACCACCCATGCAACGCTTCTAATATTTTAACATTTTTCTTTATAATTAATATTAGAGGCTTATTAAAGTCTTTCAATTCAGCCCTAATAGCTTCAGCCTTTCCTTTATTAAAGTCAGAGTTTACATCTGTAAAAGTAATAGGATGTGGATAATCCTCAATAAATTCTGCAACACCAATACGCATGGGATTAGTGGCGTCACTTGAACGCCCTATAAATCCAAAATCAACACGTTCTTGAGTTTGTTTACGAAGGTTGTTATGTATGCCAGCTATAACAATTATAAATCTATATCCCGCATCAGCAGCCTTAGCAACTAGCCCTAAGTAATTCGCGGTTTTACCAGACTGAACATGTCCAATTACGAGACCACGCCTGTCCCAACTACCTTCGCATAATGGGTCTTGTAAATGTCCAAGAATTTTATCACCTACTTCCATTGTTGCTAAAGTAGCATCTGGTGGCCATCCATTTTTTTCTAAATAACCTGCATAAGCATTAGAGTATATCCATTCTATATCGCCACGCTTTTTCACCCATTCGTTGTCATGTGGCTCTTCAACATTAATAATTGATATTCCTCTACCAACACGTGTATCAATGGCTGTAAGTACTTCATCGATAATATTTGATAAATCACCCTCAAAATCTTGCATTGTAGCGAGAACCTTTGCTTTTTGTTCAACAGTTTCGCGAGTTGGTGGCGGAATTACCTTGCCTAACAAGACAATAAGTGCATTTATAATTTCTCTTTCTGCGTGAGCTGCTATAATACTCATGACATTTCCTCTTCTACATACTTTTGCACTATGTCCATATTATTACTAAATATACGAGGCATAGAATTGATAATATCTATAAAATGGTCTTTGTCAGGCGTGCTATTTTCAAAAAGAATCATGTGTAAACTCTTGAGCTTGTCTAAAATTTCCTCCTCAGACAATACTTCATTTTCTATCCAATTTGGTTTTGTGGCGTGGTCGCTATAGATACTAGTTACTGGAATTGCACTAGAAATTGACTCTAGAATATTTTTCAGTATCCTAACTTCATTTTCATCTAATTTATCAAAAAACTTTTTAATAAGCGGGTGTTCTATGTTAATGGCGTATTTGATACACTCATCTAGTTCATAACGCTCCCAAATTGGGTACTTTCTATCATCTATATCTGCTTTACCTCGTCTTTTTATGATACTCTGACTACCTTCTTTTATTTTTGGCAAAATTTGCCATAATCTATCTCTGACACATTGAGGCGGCCGTGCAGTCGATTTTTTAATATCGATAGTCCAAAAATCATCCAAGCTACTTGGAAAATCGATTTGTATTCTTGCAAGCTTGGTAGATTCTCCCTTAGGAATAAGCCTAAACCAGCTTCCCCAAGCCATAAGTCGTCCATTCCTATAAACATAAACACCTTGATTAGAAAGAAAGTCGCTTCTATTCTTATAGCGTTCATGGTCATGTGCACTTAAACGAGAGTAATATGGCAAAATGAAAGGTTTTATATACATCATTTTACTATCAAGCACTATGTTTTCGACTGGTAAACACTGAGGGTGGCTTTTTTTGCAAAATGGGTCAAAAGCTTCAAGAGGGTGATTGTTTACAGTTATAGAAAGTTTTTTACCTTTCAAAAATTCTCCGTCTAGGAATCTATGAAAAACTAATTCCAAATGATTTCGCAAAATTGCAAGCTTTTCACTTATGAGTTCATCACGTTTATGCTTTTGCTCGGTTTCAAAAAGTCTATCCATTTTTCGCCACAATACTAATGTACCGTTATCACGTAAGGACTCTATATATGGAATATTTTTTATGTCTTGTTCATTTAGTATTGATATCGTCCAATCATCATCTTCTTTTACCAAGTCTAAATCCCATTCCGCACCACAATATTGTCCATTTTGTACACTTACTACTGTTAATTGACGACACTGTGAAAAGGAAGCAGTTTTTAAGCCTAATCCAAATCGCCCTAAATCCGTGGGGCTTCGTTCTACCTCCGTGGCGATAGTTCCATGTCGCATGGCATTTTCTAGTTCATTTTCCCCCATACCCCATCCATTATCAAGAATTGATAATATAGGCTGGTTAGTTACCATGTCACAAATAATATCTATGCGTGTAGCCTCTGCTGATATACTATTATCTAAGATATCTGCGACTGCTGTTTCCAATGAATAGCCTATGTCACGTAATGATGCAGAAAGTGAACGTGCACTTGGGGGTAATTTTTTATAAATAGGCATATTCTATCCTCAGCTACATTTATTCTTGCAAAAGTTTCCAAACACACTGCGCTATTTGTTTTGCCAAGAGTGGTGGAACGGCATTTCCCACTTGGATATATTGGGCAGTCCTTGGTCCTTCAAAAAAATAATTATCAGGAAATGTTTGTAATCTTGCAGCTTCACGTACTGTTAGGCTTCTGCATTGTGCGGGGTCGGGATGAATAAATGCATGTCCATCCTTTGAGATATGGCTAGTAATTGTCGAAGCAGGTCGATTTTTCAGCTGCGCTTTGAATCTATCACAAAAGTGACCAGATTGCCAATTTACATGGTTGGGGGCTAAACCTTCTAGGTCAAAAGCTTTTGCTCCAACAGGATTTTTATTTTCAAGGTTAGCAAATGTCGTTATAAAACCATATCTGCGTAAATCGCTCAGCATGTGAGTACGGGTTTCATGGTTAAGCCAGCCATCTATAGTCTTATCACGTAGCCATTTTTGTAATTGAGTCACTTCCGATAAATTTGAAGGATATTTTCCCTGTACATATCTTCCCCCCCGCAATAAATCACATTTTAAAATTTTATCTCTCGCACCTAGAAGTTCATCAGCTAGAGCAGAGCGATTTGCTGCAACGGCATACTGAGCTAGGTTATAATATTCACTAGTTACACCATTACGCCAAGACTCTAAAGAGTCATTTTGACGTGAAATTCCGCTTCTTACAGGGGGCATATCACCGATAGCATCCCAAACTGTAACAGGTGGTGATTCAGTTAGTTTTGGTAATTTATTTTTAATATCATCACGTATGCCAATTAAAATGACCCTATGCCTAGCTTGAGGAATACCATATAATTCACATGGAACCACAAATTTTTTAAGATTAATTTTATTTACATCCATATCAGGCGTAAAACAAGTATCATCAACGAGAGAGTGAATTGCATATTGATACACTGGAAAATCTTGACTACTTTGCCCTGGGCTCGACAAATCTTGAAGAATGCGATGTATAATACGATTTTGGTCTAACTGACAAGATAGAAGCCCTCGCACATTTTCCATAACAAAAACGGATGGGCGAAATTCCTTGATGACATTAAGGTACTCCTTATACAGAAAATGGCGTTCATCACTTTTACCTTTTTCTATACTATGAGCCCTATTTGCTATGGAGTAGGCTTGACAAGGAGGACCTCCAATTAAAACCCAATGCCTATCTTTTGTTACCCTTGAACGTATTGCGTCAAATAATATTTGATTATCTGGATGTTTCCCAAGTTCAAGTAGTAGGGCTTCTTTTTCAGCTTGTTCCCATAAGTCGCTAGTACCTGAACTCCAAGGGATGTCAACAATCCCTTTGTAATACGATAATAGATGTTTAGTTGACTTTTTATGTTTTTTTAGCAAACGCCAATAAGCTCGCAAGCGTAATGTACTATGTGCAAATTTTTCTTTTTCAGCTGACACAGCTATGCTAAATGGTTTCCTACCTTTAATTGTAAAGGCAGAAAACCCTTCGCCTAGCCCACCAGGGCCTGCAAATAAATCAACAATTTGCGTTTTTAGCATATACACTCCAGCTACCTACAATAGAATAATCCATAACCAAAAATCAGACTAAATGCAATACGTTGTATCACTACATTGATTTCTTAAGGTGGTAAAATTACAAAGCAATGCGCCGCAAAAGTTCCTCTACTAGAGTCCTTGACGAAAGTCTACGCAGTGCCGCTTTATCTTCCATGCGCTCAGCGAATGCGTGACCATCTTCATAATGGTCAGCTTGAGGCCTTTCAAGATACATGGAGCCAATGCCTGTGAGTATCCATTCTGGCAGAACATTTTTTACTTGAAAAAGTATGAGAAGCCATTCAGCAGGGATTTTACCTGTCTTTTTAGCCTTAGTTATGGCTGCTGTACTTACATTAAAGAATAAAGCAAGACCCTTGAGGTTATAGCATTCAGCGGCACAATAGAGGCGATAGATACGCTGGTCATTTTCAAGGGGTGACTGGCAAAGCTTATTAAGGTAGGCCGTGGCTTTTTTATGTGCTTTGATGACTTCTTTTTGTGCAAGCGTAGTTGTAGTGTCTGCTTTTTTGGGCATGGCAACGCTCCGTTTTAAACAGCATTGCCATAGAATTAGTCCATCTAAAGGTGCTTTTGGCGAATGCCGGGAGCTAGTAACCGACTCAGCGGCGGCGGAGTTATTCCCCTCGAGAGAGTATTGTATTCCTCACACTCCCGACCATAGACGCAACTTAAGGGTCGCTTTCTGGTGAAAGTGCTTAGAATGCGACCCCGTGGTGTGACCACGGCCGCTGAGTGTAAAGGTGTTACTAGCACCT
>CAYJHS010000040.1:0-15790 GCA_964369815.1 uncultured Desulfovibrionaceae bacterium | reverse complement strand
CCGAGATCAAGAGTACGTTTTTGCCCTTTTCCCCATTTTAGCCGAAAGACGCAAGCAAAGCGGTGGTACACTTTCTGGGGGTGAGCAACAAATGCTGGCCATTTCTCGTGCTCTTATGGGTAGACCGCGTCTCTTGCTTTTGGATGAACCATCCCTTGGTTTGGCGCCCATTATTATTCGTCAAATATTCTCTATTATTGAACAGGTTAACGCCAATGGCATGACGGTGTTCTTGGTAGAGCAAAATGCCAATCAGGCTTTGCGTATTGCACACCGCGGTTATGTCATGGAAAATGGGCGCATTGTGAAGGAAGATACGGCGCAAGCACTACTGTCCAGCCCCGAAGTACGGGAAGCATATCTTGGTGGAATTTAAGTTTATTTTAACTCTTTATTAAAAAGGTAAGCATGAAAAGTCATAATTATAAAATCACGTGTGAATATATAGCTGATGATGCAGGGAATTCCCCCAATGCTGAGCCTTTATCATTTGAAATAGCATTGCACGAAAATATTTTTGAGATAATTCAAAAAATTTCTGAAAAAGAAGAAATGCCCACTCAAGATGCACCGGCTTTTGGGCTTGGCCTAAAACTTTTTGGAGAAGTGGTGCGTAAAAATCAAGATATAGCCCTTTTAAATAGCCTACAACCGCATTTAATAGAAATAATGAAAATAATTAAAAAAGCTTAGTGAGCTCATTTTTAAATATTCCAACCCCTTTATAGAGTATTGCATGGAAATAGATAAATGCTGGTTCCAGTTTTTAGAAAAACACTCTGTGGAAGATGCCCTTCAGGCAGTAGCCTATGATGCGGCTACGCCACAGCAGCGCCAGTGCTTAAAAACAGCCATAGCTTTCCATGCCTTACGCGGAGAATCACCACAAAACACAACGCAATTTACCGACTATGGCGCGCAAGGCTTTTGGCAAGAGCAAAAAAAGTATACAGCTCCTTGGCTCGTGGCTGTATGCACAGCTGATTTTGCATCGCCAGCACGACTTATGGCAGCGCTTATGCCCGCAATTATGCAGCGTGTTCCAGTTTTTTTTGTATTCATTGGCGACCCAACAGCATCACTCTTACTTACCTTAGAGCTTCTTGGAGTGGAAAATGTCTACAAACTTAAAACGCATGATGCACTGCTCGGCGCTTTACAAAATTCTAAGGATACTGCATTACATCGAGGGCGTTTTCTCTTTTTACAGCATAAAAAACAGGCACATGCGCCCTTGATTGGTTTGCAAAAAACGGCTGATTCTTTGCATATTCCTATATTTGTTGACCATACGCCGCCCTTGGTGCACATACATAAAGACTTGCCACAAGCTCACAAAGACTTGGTATACTTTGCTCATGCCGACGCGCACTTTGTGGAAGATGCGACACTCTTTGCCCACGCCTGCTTTACTCATAAAAATTTTAGTCCCATGCACCTTTATCAGCACGAGTGGCTTCTTGGTATGGAAGCCTGCTGGCTTTATGCCAATTATGGCAGCCATTTTTACTATAATATTTCATATTCTTCCGGTCTCACGCACATTGAATTATAATACGGAGGCACCATGAGCGCTCAGAAAAAAAATATGAATCTTATGAGAAATATTGGCATTATTGCGCATATTGACGCCGGAAAAACCACCCTCACCGAACGCATCCTGTATTATACTGAAAAAATCCACCGCATGGGCGAAGTGCACGAAGGCACCGCTACCATGGACTACCTCCCTGAAGAACAGGAACGGGGAATAACCATTGCTTCAGCTTGCACAACGTGTCAATGGAATCAGCACGTTGTGAATATTATTGATACTCCTGGGCATGTGGACTTTACTATTGAAGTGCAACGCTCCTTGCGTGTACTGGACGGTGCTGTGGGCGTTTTTTGTGCTGTGGGCGGTGTGGAGCCGCAGTCAGAAACTGTTTGGCAGCAGTCCGAGAACTTTGGTGTACCCAAAATTGCTTTTATTAATAAAGTTGACAGAATAGGCGCAAATTATGAAGAGGTTCTTGACGCACTGCAAAATCAACTGCATACCAAACCGCTTCTTCTTAGCATGCCACTAGGACAAGGGGATGAGTTTGAAGCAATTTTAGACATTGTACATCAAGAGCGCCTTGACTATGATGAAGAAGATCAAGGTGCTACCATTAAACGCAGCCCTCTTTCTACAGAAGAAAAAAAGCTCATACTCCCTTGGCATGAAAAGCTTCTTGAAGCCCTTGCAGAAGTTGACGACGTCTTTTTGGAAGAGTATCTCGCAGAAAAGCCCTTTAGCCCCGAAGAAATTTTTGCAGCCGCTCGTCGTGCCACTTTAGCCCGCACACTCACGCCGGTCTTTTGCGGTTCTGCACTACGCAATGCCGGCATTCAACAAGTTTTAGACGGCATCGTTACGCTTTTACCTTCGCCTCAAGACGTAGCAGCACCAGTGGCAACTGATAAAAATAATCAAGAACACAGCATATTACCAGATTCTTCTGCACCTTTATCGGCCTTAGTATTTAAAATCCTCATGGACGATGGACGTAAGCTCGCCTTTATGCGTCTTTATGCCGGCACTTTGAAAAATGGTGAAAACTATTATAATGTCAACACCATGACACAAGACAGAGTACAACGCATTTTCCGTTTACATGCTGACCACCGAGAACAGTTAGACGAAGCTTATGCCGGAGACATTGTAGCCGTCATTGGCCTCAAAGATGCCACTACTGGCACCACCTATGCCAGCAAAGAAGCTCCCTATCTCCTTGAAAGCATAGAAGGTTATGCCCCAGTTATTAATCTTGCCATCGAGCCGCGCAATGCCGACGAAAGTAGCACTCTTGACGACGCACTTTTGCGTTATACCACCGAAGACCCTACCCTCACCACGCATCTAGATGAAGGATCAGGACATCGTATTTTATCTGGCATGGGAGAGTTACACTTGGATGTCATTCTTGAGCGTATGCGACGAGAATATAACATTAATCCACGAGTAGGTCATCCTCAGGTAGTCTGCCGCGAGAGCATTCAACAAAGTGCCGAGGCCGAAGCCGAATTTGATAGAGAGCTTGGCAAAGAGCATCACTATGGACTGGTGCGTCTCAGTGTCGCCCCGCTCCCTCGTGGCACAGGTAACAGCGTGACTTTTGGCAATCATTTTCCCGAACAAATTTTAAGTAATGCCAAAGAAGCCTCCAAGTTTGGCCTTGCACTCACTTGGCTTGAAGCTGCTAAGCAAGGGGCAGAAGATGCTTTGCAAAGTGGGGCACTTTTTGGCTATCCCATGCAAGATGTTCAAATAACCATTGAGTACATGCAAAAAAAAGAAGGGCTCTCCTCTGCTCCCGGTTATCATATGGCAGCCGGCATGGCCTTGCGTGAAGCCTTGCAAGCCGCCGCTCCTGTACTCCTTGAGCCCATCATGGATGTGGAAATCAATGTACCGGATGCGCACCTTGGTGCGGCCATGGCACTTTTTCAAACCTGTGGCGGCAGAGTGGAAAATCTTGGCCATAAAGGTGTTGAAAATGCCGACGGTGGCCAAAAAATTATGCAAGGCTTAGCCCCTTTATCCAAGCTTTTTGGCTTTTCCACAGCTTTACGTTCCGCCACGCAAGGACGGGCTGGTTTGATTTTACAATTTAAACACTTCGACACTTTATAATGACACAACCCAAAGCCAAAAAAAGTCTTGGTCAGCATTTTTTGCGTGACAAAAATATTTCTGAAAAGATTGTTCAACTTTTGCGTATAGTAGAAGGAGACAATGTTATAGAAATTGGCCCAGGTCCTGGTGCCCTCACCACTATTTTGGAAAAACAGCCCTTAAATCACTTGCTTCTTATCGAAAAGGACAATTTTTGGGCAAAAGAACGCCAAAGACTCGCTCTCGCTGCCGGACACAAACGCACACAAGCAGTACTAATGGATGCTATGCACATGGAGTGGAATAAAATAACGCTTCAAAATCCTTGGAAGATTATCTCGAACTTGCCTTACAATGTGGCTTCACCACTCATGTGGGATATTTTTGCCACCTGCAGTGGTCTTGTACGTGCCGTATTCATGATGCAAAAGGAAGTAGGATTAAGGCTGATTGCAAAGCCTCAAAGCAAGGAATATGGCGCTCTTTCTGTGTGGACACAAAGCTTTGTACGCCCTGAATGGGGTTTTGTTGTGGGGCCTAAATCCTTTAGTCCGCCGCCTAAGGTAGACTCTGCTGTCCTGGCTTTTTCACCACTTCCAAAAGAAATGCTACCGCAATACCCTAAAGAATTATCGCACCTTATCAAAATGTGCTTCCAAAATAGGCGTAAACAATTACGCTCTATTTTAAAGCAAAATGCAGCCTTGCACATTCTGCCTGTACTAGAAAAACTGCACATCGACCCAGAACGACGCCCAGAAACTCTCAGTCCACAAGATTTTAATTCCATTGTGATGGAGTTAAAAAGTTAGTTTTTTTGGGGGGAAACTTTTGTGAACAAAGTTTCCCCCCACCCCCCCTTCAAAAAACTTTAAATGCGGCATAGTGCTATTGTTGAATATATATTTTGCCGCAACAAAAATAAGGGGGAATGGTTTGACCTAGTTTTTAGAATGCGAGTGAGAAGAGTTTGACCTAGGATTTTGGAAAGCAAGGGGGGAGAGTTTGGTTTAAGATTTTGGCAAGTGAAAGGAAAAGGTTTGGCGCTAGCAAAAGTTTCCCTCGCCTTTCCCCAAAAAATTATTTTTTCAACAATGCTTGAGCGTATTTTTCTACGGGAGCGAAGTTATCTTCAAGGGCAAGCACATCTAATTGCAGTTCTTGCTTAATGCGTGCGCTGAGTTTTTCTTGAATATGTGCGGAAAAAGTACCCTCGTCCTTGCGCATAGTTTCGATGGCTTTTTCCACATTTGGATTGGCTTTGGGCAGAGCTAGGAGCATAAAGTTTTGCACATGAGCCAGCGGTATTTCCGGTTGCACTGCAAAGATATAAATTTTAGTGAAGGATTTGCTAAGGGCAGCGTAAATGCTTTGTAAAATATAACTATTTTCCCCTTCAAAAGCAGAAATAACATTCATCATAACAGCACCGGAATCGCTCACCGAACGACGAAGCGCTTGCCCAGCCTCCACAGTGCCCATGTGAAAAGGAATAGAATAATGCGAATTAAAAACATCTACAAAAACAAGATCATATTTCTGGGTATTTAAATTAATAAAACGACGGGCATCTTCATGAAAAATGCGCATGCGCTTATCCTCTTTAAGAGCAAAAAAGTCCTGCGCCACGCGAGTCATGCCGGCATCAAGCTCCACCACATCTAAGCGTAAACTAGCCCCATTAAGCCCCCCATGCCCTGCTAACAACCATTTTGGGATGGAGTAACCGCCTCCGCCAAGCATAAGTACAGTTTTAGCGTGCTGAAAGAGTACAGTTCCTAATGAGTAATACTGTGTGTATTCAAACAAGAGTTCGGTTTCATTATCAATATACATACCTGACTGAGCATAGCCGGGGTCAGTAGCCATAAGGCGAATTGGGCGATTATCCTCATTAAGACCTTGGGAAAGGCGAATGCTGTTATAGGGAGTTTCTATCGGTGGCGGAGTGCCATTTTTTGCCATTTGCGCTTCAGTTGCATCATTTAAATACACTATGACAGGCAAGGCAAAAAGAATGAGAATAGTTGGAAGAATTTCTGATTTAAGAACATTTTCTTTGCGCCCAGTCAGCGCAGCTAAAAGCGAAAGAAGAAGCATGGCGCAGCTTGTGCCGAGCAAGATGTTTGTGCTTGAAAAATACGAAATAAGCACAAAACCGCCCAAAAATGTACCCACAATGCTGCCTGTGGTAGATAAGGCATACAATCGTCCCACTGTGGCACCGGAAGTAGACAAATTCGCCAAACGTAGGCGGATAATATAAGGAGAAACCATACCAAAAAAAACAGCCGGCAGGGCAAAAAGGCAAAGGGTTGCCTGCACAGCAGCCAGATAAATATTATCAACACTACTCGTCACGCCAGCCCCTACTAAGCGATGCCCTAAAGCGGTTAACGCACACCCTAGGCCGGCGCCGGCTAAAATTCTTGCCAAGGTTCCTTGGGAGAGTTTTTTATCGGCCAAACGCCCCCCCACGAAGGCTCCTAGCGCAAGGCACGCCAGTACAACTCCAATAAGGCTTGTCCACACAATAACCGATGTCCCCAAATGCGGTGCCATGAGCCGTGCCCCCACCATCTCTAAAACCATAATGAGGGCACCGGAAGCAAAAATAATAAATTCTAACATGTCACCTCAGTGAACTTTATATTTTATGCTATTACAGCATATTACAATAACTTTAGCCAAATTGATTGGAAACAATGGCAATGAGCAGTTTTGCTGTATAACTTTTATCAAATTGCGCCGTGTTAGCCGCCAATTCCTTGGCAGCTTCTTCCAAAGATTTAACAGGAGAGTGTGGTCTTTCGGTAATCATGGAGCAAAAGGCATCAGCCACAGCACACATGCGCCCTAACGCACTGATTTGTTTTTCCTTTGAACTTTGCGGATAACCACTTCCGTCAAGCCTTTCGTGATGTTCCATGATACAGTAAGCAAGCTCGTCAAACGCCAAGTCCAGCTTTTGCATAATTTTGTAGCCAAGCACTGGATGGCTATTAACCTTGGCACGCTCTTCGGCGGTGAGCTTTTTTTCACGCTGCAAAATAAAGATAGGAATCTTCGCCATGCCAATATCGTGTAGCAAAAAAGCCAAGGCCACGCGGTCAAAACCACGTCGGGTTACGCTTTTAGGGTCAGAACTTTCCATCCACAACCAGCACCCTACAATCATTGAATTAAATGCATGATTAGCTAAGGAATATTCCTTGGGTAATCGACGCATAAACACCCGCAACCGGAACTTATCTTGCCAAATCCACTCTGTCACCGCCATAAGTGCCGTGTAAAGTGGTGTAAAGTTTATCTTTACTGGACTTTCATTAAAGGTGGTAAAGTGGGCGGTCATAGAACGAATGCATAGCTAGGCAACTTCCTTGTCCCTCAAGTGACTGTCTTGCAAAATTAAGTCTAGCTGTTTCAGTATGTGTTCAGAGTAAATGGGAAAGTCTGAGCGCGACACAAAGAGCAGGCCTTCTTTGCAAAGCGTTTGCACCTCATCAACCTGCTCATTGGTCAATCTTTGCTCGCGCTTGCTATAAGGCTGCAAAACACCAATATTCTCCTTAAACACGTACAGTGCTATGGGGAGACGATATTTAGAAAAAGAATTTAAGACTTCAGCGCTGATTTGGTAATATTGTTCAGTAATATCACTGGGTACAAGCGCAGAACTTTTTCTAGCCATACTTACTTCCAAAAAATCTTTACAAGGTTAGTACCACGGGTACGCCCGCCTTTTTGCACTTGGCCGGCAGTAATAACGAAACGCTGGTCACTACTAAAAGATTTATAATTTAAGATAAAGTTTTCGCAACGAGAAGTATGCCCAGGCTCAGCATGGGGATCTTCCACAAAGATGGGCACCACGCCCCAAGAAAAATTCAATGCCTTCAAAGACTCTTTTTCTGGGGTAAGCCCATAGACCATTTGCGGCGGACGACACGCAGCCAATTGACGAGCAGACGAACCACTCATGCTATGGGAAACGATGGCATGTGCCTTGGCTTTTTGCGCCAAAAGACACGCAGAATATGCCAAAAACTCCGCTATACCCTTTTCTGCCGCAGGTTCTTTGAGTTCATGACGCTCAGTAATAAGCGCTTCGGCTTGACTTGTTATTTCGTGCATATAACGCACGGTCTCCACAGGGAAATTCCCCATAGCGGTTTCTTCGGAAAGCATAACACAATCAGCGCCGTCCAAAACAGCATTGGCAACGTCGGTGGTTTCTGCCCTTGTGGGAGCAGGGCTGTTCACCATGGAAAGCAACATTTGCGTAGCCACAATAACGGGTTTTGCAGCCTTATTACAAGCTCTGATAATGCGTTTTTGGATACCGGGAAGCATGGGTAAGGGGCACTCTACTCCAAGGTCGCCACGTGCCACCATAACGATGTCTGTTTCTGCTAAAATTTCGTCCAATCTGTCCACGGCACCTTGGCGCTCAAGCTTAACCACCACAGGAATATTTTTTCCGGCAGCAAGAATAATATTTTTTGTTTCAATAACATCTTCAGGGGTTTGCACATAAGAAATAGCCACAGCATCCACACCAAGAATAAGCCCCTGAGCCAAATCAACACGGTCTTTTTCTGTCAGAGCAGGAACCTTGGTAGCTTTACCAGGCAAAGCAAGCCCTTTGCGTGAGGTTACAATGCCAGCATTATTGGCCTCTAATACCACAAGACCATCGTCACGGCGTTCTACAACATGAAATTGCAAGCCGCCATCAGCAAGCACCAATCGGTCACCCTTCACAAGGCTTTCCATGATAACTTCATGGTCAAAAGGCAAAAAAGGCATTTCTTCTGTGTATTTGCCGGTTGCACCAAGCAATAGTTGCATACCCTTTTCTACATCTATGCTAGACACACCCTGCAAATTTCCAAGACGAATTTTTGGGCCAGACAAGTCTTGCATGATAGTGAGTGGCTTTTGAATTTCTTCTTCCACTGCACGTATATTATTAATAATATCAATGAATTTTGAAGCATCACCATGAGAAAAGTTCTAGCGAAAAATACTAACCCCGGCAAGGGCAAGTTCTGCTATTTTTTCCTTCGTATTGGAAGCTGGCCCTATGGTGGCAATAATTTTAGTTTTCATACATATCCTATGTTACAATGTTCATGCCTGTACAACAAAAATTTTATTTTTTTGTCATTTCAGCTATCAACTAGAGTGCACTGTATAGAAATAATTAAACAAAACAGCAGAAAATCACACTCTGCCAAACAAATACCGTGCGATTATATGAAGAATAACAGCTTTTTTCAAGTAAATTCTAGTGGGTATATAAATTTTGCTGTGCTACAAAAACAGATTTTTCATGCAATTTTGCAATTAGCCAAAACCAAGGTATATGCACGTTTTGCAGTGCAATCTTGTATTGCCTCCAACCTTACAAAAAAACCAGCTCAGCTATCAAGAAGGTAGCCTTTCCTATTATCTAAATAGCCACTTTATTACACTTTGCAACCATTCTACACAGGCAAAAAAATATTTATGTTTTTTCTCCCACAAAAACCAAGCTATCTACATAAAATAACAAACTTTATACAAAATTCAATTTCGCTAAACACCCAACACATACATATTGGTTACCTTTTCTCGTGGCTTATGTGTTGACAGGTGGGAAAAGGTGGTTTAGAAAAGTAAAAACGTGGTAAGAAGTGGGAGAAAATGGTAATGACAGGTTTCAAAAGTGCCTATAGAAGTTTAGACGCAAAAGGGCGTCTTATGCTTCCTGTAGAATACAGAGAGACTCTGGCTGCGTGCTCAAGTAGCGGCGGCTTTGTCCTTACCGTTATCTACGATCGCTTAGTTGCCTATATGCCTGACGCCTGGCTCGCCTTAAGTGACAAACTCAATTCCATCACCAGCCCTTCTAGAGGCGTTGGCAATTTTATCAGTAAAACTCTGGGGCTTGCAGAAGAGCTCACACCAGATGCACAAGGCCGAGTACGTATTTCTCAGCCGCTCATGCGTGCGGGAAACATCAAAAAGGACATTGTGCTTGTAGGTAAAAATTCTAAATTTGAAATTTGGGATCAAGCAGAGTTTGAAGGCCTTATCGTTGAAGATGATTCTGAAGAACTTGCAGCACTTAACGTACAATTTTAATTTTTAAGGACATACCATGCTAGATGTAGCGAAAAACGCACACGATGCAGCGCATGTGCCTGTACTTATGACCGAGGTGCTCGAAGCCTTGGCACCAAAGGCTGGCGGATTGTACCTTGACGGCACTTTGGGCCTTGGTGGGCACAGTCATGCCATATTGCAATCAGCTGCAAATATTCAACTTTGCGGTCTGGACAGAGATGAACACGCCATTGAACGAGCCAAGCAACATCTGCAAAATTTTAGTGACCATGTACACATTTTTCACAGCCGCTATAGTCAGTTTGAAGAAGCTTTAGATAGCATTCAGTGGGATAAAATTGACGGGGCACTCATAGATATTGGTGTCTCATCTATGCAAATTGACCAAGCAGATCGGGGTTTTAGCTTTCTCCATGATGGACCATTGGATATGCGCATGGATAAAGATACGCAACAATCGGCATGGCATGTGGTAAATAGAGAACGTTTTGAAACTTTAAAAGATATTTTACAGCGCTTTGGTGAAGAACCGCAAGCAGGGCGCATTGCCAGAGCCATTGTGGATTCACGCCAAAAAAAGAGCATCGATACCACTGCCGAACTTGCAAACATTGTATATAATGCCTACTCCGCCGCGTGGCGTGCCAAAGCCAGAAATCACCCTGCCACCCGTACCTTTCAAGCTTTGCGCATGGTGGTAAACGATGAGCTTGGCGAGCTAGAAAAATTTTTAGACCGCATAGTGCAACGTTTAAAAATTGGGGGACGGCTTGCAGTTATTTGTTTCCATTCTTTAGAAGACAGAATGGTCAAACAATGCATGCGTCACTTGGCTCAAGGATGCCGTTGTCCTCGCCATATTTTACGCTGCAAGTGTGGGCATGTACCGGAAATTAAAATACTATATAAAAAACCCCTTACCGCCTCAGCTGAAGAATTGCAAAAAAATCCCCGTGCCAGCTCTGCAAAATTACGTGCCATGGAAAAAATTGCTGAGGCGCTATGAAAACACAAGGCGAAAGAAAAGGCTGGTTATTTTGCATAACCGTAGGAGTATTGTCCGCCATGCTCATGATCCTTGTCTTAGTATGGGTAAACATTGAGCGTACTGATATAAATTATTTTTACAATTCACGCCAAGCGGACTTGCGTGAAAAAAAAGCACACAAAGCAAAATTAGAAGTAGAACGAGAATATTTACTATCCCCAAGGGAGTTGGGGCGAAGAGCCGAAGGGCTTGGTTTGCACAAGCCCAAAGCCGGACAAATTCGCTGGCGTGACGACATTTAAGACACACTAGCTCATCCATAAACATTTTGTGCCAAGGTATTACTATGCTATCATTCAAGAAAAAAACAAAAAATACTCGTGAAAAGTCGCAACAGTCCCCAAAGGCGTCTTCTTTCACCCGTAAAACGAGCATAGGTAGTGTTGGTAGCAGTATTGGCGTGCGTCAAAGGTCTGCACCCCCTAAAAGTCCTGCTAATAGCGCAAATACCAAGGCCAAAACCCGTAATAAAGCCCATGTTCGCCAAAATACTGCCGCACACACGCTCCCTAAAGACAAAAGGTCTTGGATTAAAAAAACATATTTTTCTCTTAAGGGAAAAGATTGGGGCTTGTTACGTATTAAAGGTGTAGGTGTGCTTTTTGTACTGTTTTGGCTTGTACTCTGGGGACGCGCATGGCAAGTGCAAGTCATGGATGGTGCCCGTTTAGCAGACCAAGCCGGAAGACAACACATAAGCTCCGTTCTTATTACTGGCAAGCGTGGCTCGATTCTAGACCGCAATGGTCAAGTTCTTGCCCGCTCGGTAGAAAGCCGCTCCATCTATGTACGCCCCCAAGACGTAAAAGACGTCAAAGGTACAGCAGCCTCCTTGGCAAAACTCCTACACATGCCTGTGGACAAAATCGAGGCACAGCTTAATAAAAAATCTCGCAAATTTATCTGGCTTGCTCGTAAGGTAGACGACCGCACAGCCATGAACGTTCAAAAAGCAAAGCTTGAGGGCATTGGCCTTTCAAAAGAATATAATCGTGTGTACCCATTCAAGCAAATGGCTGGGCATATTCTTGGTTTTGTAGGCGTGGACGATCAAGGCCTTGAAGGCGTAGAGCGAGCTTTTGATGATGCGCTCGCTTCAGTACCTGCACGGCGCACAGTACAAAGGGACGCTCTTGGGCGACGCTTTTACCTGCAAGCAGAAGGACAAAGCGAACCTCGAGGACAGAATATTCGCCTAACCATTGACTCTCAAATGCAATTTTTTGCCGAAGAAGCCATTACCAAAGCCGTGGAGGAGTTCAAAGCTGCTTGGGGTGGCGTGCTTATGGTAGACGTTGAGAGCGGTGACATTGTGGCCTGGGCGCAGTATCCTTTTTTCAACCCCAACGCCTTTAATACCTATAAGCCAAGCCAGTATAGGCATCTTCTTGCCACTGCTGCCATTGAGCCTGGCTCTACTCTTAAGCCATTTCTGGTTGCTGCCGCTATCCAAGAAGGCATTGTAAACAGAAACACTGTTTTTGACTGTGAAGGCGGACGTTGGAAAACAAAAACCATCACTATTCGTGATACTTCCGCACACAAAGAACTGACCGTATCAGAAATTTTGCGTTACTCCAGCAACATTGGTGTAGCAAAAATTGGGCAAAAACTTGGACCAAAAATTTACCACAGCTATCTTGATAAATTAGGCTTTGGAAAACGTACTGTAGTGCCGGTGGCAGAACACAAAGGCATTATGCGTCACTACAAAAACTGGGCTGAAGCTGATCTTTTTACCACGGCTTTTGGACAAAGTATTTCCGTCACCGGTTTGCAAATGGCGCAAGCCTACTTAACGCTTATTAACGATGGTGTCATGAAGCCTTTACGCCTTGTATTGGATGACAACGCAAAAAAAATTAAACCGGTGCGAGTTTTTAGAACAGATGTAGCGCACACGGTTTTAAAAATGCTGCAAGGCGTTGTGGAAGAAGACGGCAGTGGCAAAAGAGCGCGTATCCCCGGCATGCTCGTAGCAGGGAAGACCGGCACAGCACAAAAACATGACAAAAAAACAGGCACCTATGGAGATGGCCGCATGGCTTCCTTTGTGGGCTTTGCCCCTGCGGACAATCCCCGTTATTTGACCCTCGTCATGGTGGATGAACCAACCAAAAACCAATATGGCGGCGTGGTGGCAGCTCCGGTTTTTCAAGAAGTCACCCGCATGGCACTTATGTATGAAGGCAAGCTCCCCGATGTGGTTTTTGCCGACGGCACCACCAAGATAAAAAGGGGTGCATCTTTGGACAGCAATGCCAGAGGTTTTAAGATCTCACAGGCACCGCAACCGCTTTTTGCCATGAGAACCCTAAAAAAAATGACCCGAAGCACACCCTACAATACACTGCCAGACCAACACACCAAGGCCGCGCAGTTGGTGCCCAATGTGGTGGGTAAAACCGTGCGTAACGCCGTAGAACTTTTTGCTCGTGGTGGCATTGTGCCCATCCTCAAAGGCCAAGGACAGCGCGTCATCCGTCAAAGCCCAAAAGCCGGCACGGTATGGCCCAAGGACGACGCTACGCAAAAAGTGGAATATATTCTACAACTATCGGAGATATAGTATGTTATTTCATGAATTGCTAGAAGTATTACGTAGTGAAGAAAATATTCACGTTCGGGCAGATTCACGTGAGGTTCGTCGTGGCGATGTTTTTGTAGCCGTAAACGGTACGCATCGCGACGGTGCAAAATACATAGCCTCCGCCATAGAAGCCGGTGCAAAGTACATTATATGCGCTCAGGCAACACAACTTAGCGCAGAAAAAATGGACGAAAAATGCACATATATTGCACATGAAGAGCCACGTAAAGCCTTATGGCAATTAGCCTCTGCGTGTTATGACACAGAAAATATTTGGCAAGAGATGCGGGTCGTTGGCGTGACAGGTACCAATGGCAAAACCACTTCTGCCTATCTTCTTGAGCACATTTTCACCAGTGCCGGTTACAAGGTGGGCGTCATGGGCACGGTGAGCTATCGCTGGCCTGGGCACGAAGAAGTAGCCCCCTTAACTACCCCAGACAGCGTCAGTGTACACCGCATGCTCGGCACCATGCACAAGGCCGGAGTACAGGTTGTTGTTATGGAAGTTTCTTCCCACGCTTTGGCACAAGAGCGAGTGGGCGGTGTAGATTTTTCCGGCGCTATTTTCAGCAATTTAACTCAAGACCACTTGGATTATCATGCCGATATGGAAGATTATTTTGCAGCCAAGGCCAAGCTTTTTACAAGCCTCCCCTTGGATGAAAAAGCGCTTGCCATAAATATTGATGATGCCTTTGGCAAAAAGCTACGTGCCCTGTGCCATGATAAAAGCAAGGCTTATTCCTTTGCTTTGAAAAATTGCGATAAAGCAGACAAGGCAGCGCAACACTTGCAAGGGGAAGTCCTTTCCATGTCTACCAAGGGCTTACATCTGAAAATGAGATTGCAAAGTGCCGATAATACAGACATTACATGGGAATTACACTCACCGCTCGTGGGAGCCTTTAATGCTGCAAACCTTTTAGCTGTACAAAGCTGCGCTTTAGGGATGGGCTTAAAAGTAGAGGAGTTACAAAGCCTTGCAGAATTTTATGGGGTTTGCGGTCGCCTAGAAAAAGTACGTAACGACAAAGATTATGATGTCTTTGTGGATTATGCACACACTCCTGACGCCCTCACCAATGTTTTACAGGCTTTGCAAGGAGCTGGATTTAATAAAATTATCACGGTCTTTGGTTGCGGTGGCAATAGGGATAAAACCAAGCGTCCACTCATGGGCGCTGCCGTGGCAGAGTTGAGTCAAGTGGCTGTAGTCACGTCCGATAATCCCCGTTTTGAAGAGCCCAACAGTATTTTGCAAGATATACTTCCCGGCCTAGATGGAAAACAAGGCTTAGAAACTCACGTGGAAGTTGATCGCCGCAAAGCCACAGAATTAGCGTTAAATCTTTTGCAAAAAAGTTTGCTGGATGAGAAGTGTAAACCCGCCGTACTTATACTCGGCAAGGGGCATGAAGATTACCAAATTATTGGTGATGTAAAATATCCCTATAGCGATCAAAAAAATGTGCAGGAAATTTTAGCATGCAATTAAATCTTTCTACAGTGCAAAACATGCTGGGCATTGACTGCATCGGCATGGGTGAAGACCTCGCTATCACCAGTGTGTGCCGCGACACCAAGGATGTGCAAGCCGGTGCGCTCTTTGTGTGTATCAAGGGCGAGCGCCTTGACGGGCATGACTTTGCACAAAAAGCTGTAGACAGCGGTGCCGTTGCTCTCTTGGTAGAAAGACATTTAGCAGACATTACTGTGCCTCAACTTATTGTTCCTGCGTCTATGGGCAATACCGTAGATGCCCTTGGCCAACTTGCCAAAGCTTGGCGTGAAGCCTTTGCCAAGAAAGGCGGAAAAGTGGTAGGCATCACCGGCAGCGCCGGTAAAACTACGGTAAAAGAAGTACTTGCCGACATTTTGGAATTCAGCGGAAAGAAAGTAGCCAGAAACATCCTCAACTATAACAATCAAATAGGCATGCCGCTTTCGGTGCTTGCTGCTAGCGGACAAGAGGATGTTTGGGTCATGGAACTGGGGATTAGTCAAGCCCATGATATGGATATATTAGGCGAAATTTTACAGCCCGATGTAGCGCTCATCCTTAATGTTGGTGCCGCACACACTGAGGGGCTTGGTGAAAAAGGCGTGGCGTGGCATAAAAGTCGTTTATTAGCGCATGTGGCAAAAAACGCACAAGCTTTTGTATGCGCCGACTATGAAGATTTACGGCGTGAAGCACACGCCGTGCTCCCGTCCGTACAGTATTTCAGCACACAAGAAAATTCACCATCAGCAGTGAGTGTAGCCTATGTGGGGCGTGTAAGTCAGGATAACGAATCCGGAAAATTCAATGTGCGCCCACAACTAGCCGCCAGTGGTGGCAGGCAAAGCTTTGACATAAGCGCGCCGTTTTATGGGATATATGGTGCTGAAAACGTAG
>CAYJHS010000039.1:0-15871 GCA_964369815.1 uncultured Desulfovibrionaceae bacterium | reverse complement strand
AAAAAGCGCAGTGGATGGAGGGTTCAAAAGTGCGTGGGGTGGCGTTGTAATGCAAAGCCAATGCCCTGCATCGACAAATTGCAAAATAAGTGCATTTGTGCACCTTCTGCCATTTTCGTTTTTTGAGCATTCATTTTTGATTTTGAGTAAATTAAAGCATCTTTTATGCTATAAAATTACTTTTATAACAGGTTATTAAGGAGTTTTGCGCCATGCTTGATCCCAAACAATGTGTTTTACATAGCGGCGGTGCCTCGGGAACAGAAGAATTTTTCGGTAAACTTGCTGAAGAATGGGGAATGGAAGAAGTAAACTACAGTTTTGAAGGGCACCAGCTTGCTCGCAACCGTGGAGTGCGCATTCTTACCTCTGAAGAACTTGCTCTCAAAGATGTAAGCCTCACCTATGTATCAAAACTAATGAGCCGTGAATATACACGTGCACCTCTTTTCCGTAAAGTCTTGCAATCAATCTGCTGGCAAGTAAATGGCGGCAGCGAAATTGTCGTCATAGGTGAAATCCAAGCCGATAGTACTGTAAAAGGTGGTACAGGCTGGGGCGCTGAATTTGCAAAAATTTGCAATAAGCCACTTATGGTTTTTGACCAAGAAAAAAATAATTGGTTTACTTGGGAAAAAGACAGCTGGCAAGTCATTGACAGCCCATCTATAACTCGCCCTCACTTTACCGCCACTGGCACTCGTTTCCTTGAAGACTCAGGTCGAGAAGCCATTCGTGGGCTGTTTGCTCGCTCTTTTGCAAAATAGTTTTTTGATATACATACAGGGGTTTATTAAACTAAACCCCTGTAAATAACTATTGTGAAATTTTCTCAATCCTTTCTCAGTATTGCCGCGGGACTAAGTGCCTTTACTGTATGGGGCTCCTTGGTGCTTTATTGGAAAGCTCTTGAAAATATTGCCCCCTTTGAAGTTCTTCTCCATCGTATGGCTTGGTCATTAGTGACTGTCTTTATTTTGGCTATAGTATTTGGCCATTTCAGTGAAATCCGTACTGCATTTCAAAATAAAAAAAAATTGCTACGAATTTTTATTGCTTCTAGCGTCATCACTGGCAACTGGCTACTCTACATATGGTGTGTCAGCAACGAACGAGTGGTAGAAGCCAGCCTTGGTTATTTCATCAATCCCCTATTATCTGTTGCCATTGGGCGTATTTTTCTCAAAGAAAAACTTACACGACTACAAACATTAGCCATTGCCATTGCTGCCACTGGCGTGGCTTATAGTGTCATTGCCTATGGAAAAATGCCGTGGATTTCCTTTATTTTGGCAATGTCCTTTGCTACCTACGGTTATCTAAAGAAAACAGTTACATTTCCTGTAATAACCGGTTTCTTCGTGGAAACATCGTTGCTGTTCCCCGTAGCAGCCAGTTTATTAATTTACTTTGAATGGAGTGGGCATAGCGCTTTTTTTACGTACTCTTTAAATGTACAGCTGCTCCTCATGGGGACTGGCATCATAACGGCCTTACCGCTTCTACTTTTTGCCTATGCCAGTAGACACCTACAGCTTGCTACCATGGGGCTTATGCAATATATTGCCCCCAGCATTAACCTTATTGTAGGCGTGTATTTGTTTCACGAAGCTATTTCCGATGCCAATAAAGTTATGCTTATTTGTACATGGGCTGGCCTTGCTCTCTACTCATGGTGTAACATTGTGCAATATCGAAAACTTCAAAATCATATTGGCGTAAAGTAAGACTTTATTAGTATATTTTTTCTGGAGAGAGGAAGGGAGAATTTTGTCCACATGAGTACAAAAGATAACTGCTGGACTCACTCTAAACTTTGTAGCGCCAATGTTTTCAATAGAGAACCAAATATAAGCGCAATGAAAATTTTTTGAAGGAAGGGGGTCTGGGGGAAGGAAACTTTTGTCCACAAAAGTTTCCCCCCCCCCCCAAAAAACAATAAACTAATATCTATAATGCTCTGCTTTATAAGGGCCCTGTACTTTTACGCCAATATAATCAGCCTGCTCTTGGGTGAGGGTTGTCAATTTAACACCAAGGCGCTCAAGGTGCAGACGCGCAACCTCTTCATCTAATTCTTTTGGCAAAATATATACTTTATTTTCTAAATCTGCATCGGTTGCCAAACGAATTTGCGCCAGCACTTGATTCGTAAAACTGTTTGACATAACAAAACTTGGATGTCCTGTGGCGCAACCAAGGTTCACAAGACGCCCTTCAGCAAGAACAATGATGGAACGTCCACTCTTGAGAGTCCACTTATCCACTTGTGGCTTGATGTTGAGGCATGTAATACCATCAGTATCTTCTAGGTAATTCATAGCTATTTCATTATCGAAGTGCCCAATATTACAAATAATTGCTTCATCTTTCATGCCCTCCATATGGGCTCCAGTGATGACATGGTAGTTGCCGGTAGCTGTTACAAAGATGTCCCCTTCAAGCAGCGCATCTTCCATGGTAGTAACCTCGTAGCCTTCCATAGCAGCCTGTAGGGCGCAAATGGGGTCAATTTCCGTTACGAGTACACGGGCACCATAACTACGCATAGAGTGTGCGCAGCCCTTACCTACATCACCATACCCAGCTACAACCACAACCTTTCCAGCAATCATAATATCCGTAGCACGCTTAATACCGTCAGCTAAAGATTCACGGCAACCATAGAGGTTGTCAAACTTTGATTTCGTTACAGCATCATTAACGTTAATAGCCGGGAAGAGAAGCTTACCTTCGTCGGCAAGTTGATACAGGCGATGAACGCCAGTTGTGGTTTCTTCAGAAACACCCTTAATTTTTGCAGCAATGCGGTGAAAACGTTCTTTGTCTTGAGCATATGAAGCTGCCAAACGGTGCATAACAACTTGAAATTCTTTATTATCATATTTTTGCTCTAAAATAGAAGGATTATCCTCAGCCTCGACTCCCTTATGAATCATAAGCGTAACATCACCGCCATCGTCCACAATGAGATCAGGCCCTGTACCATCAGGCCAAGTGAGGGCCATTTCAGTGCACCACCAATACTCCTCAAGGCTTTCACCTTTCCAAGCAAAAACGTTGGCATAACCAAGTTCTGCAATGGCAGCAGCTGCATGGTCTTGAGTAGAAAAAATGTTGCAAGCTGCCCAGCGAATGTCAGCTCCAAGGGCGTGTAATGTTTGAATGAGCATAGCAGTTTGAATAGTCATATGTAGCGAGCCGGTTATTTTTAAACCTTTCAAAGGCTTATCAGCACTATACTTTGCAATACACTGCATAAGCCCAGGGACTTCTCTTTCGGAAAGCTGCATTTCTTTTTTACCAAAATCGGCAAGGCTAATATCAGCAACCTTGTAGTTTAAACTTAAATCAAGGGGTTGAACTTGTGACATGGATGACTCCTTATAGCTTTTTTTGCGCTAAAGTTAATAGTAAATTGAGGTTTTCTTGAATTGGCTCCAGCTTAGTGTAAGTCAAGCTCAGCCCTGCCTCTTCAATAAAATTTTGCAATGTAGCTTGATCAAAACCAAGCCAACGATCGCCGTATTTCTCACGCATACGTTCATTATTGTGCCTGTCAAAGTCGGCAATGAACACACTACCGCCAGGCCTTAAAATACGCTGGACTTCTTTTAAGGTAAGGATGGGATTTGAAAGATGATGCAATACCAAGTTGATACAGGCAAAATCCGCTTCACCATCACGTAAAGGCAAGTAGTCAAGCTCTCCAATTCGCAAAGAAATTCGTGCGTCCATATCTTGAGACCCATCAAGTGTAAAGCGGCGCTTAGCGAGCTCTAACATACGGGGGCTGCCATCTACACCCACAACTGACTGCGCATGGGGCAGGAGCTTTTCAAGCACAAAACCAGTGCCACAGCCCAAGTCAACAGCCAAAGCACAAGGCGATGGCAAAGCTGAATGCACTGCACCTGCTAGGTCGTAGTCTCCAAGAATTTCTTCATTAAGCATGTCCCAATCATCGGCTATTGCATTGAAAAACTGACGTGTTTTCAAGACTCTTTCTTCTATACAACGTGCCGCATTAACAACATCATTTTGCATCACAGCTGTGGCGTTAAAAAAAGGAGCGATACCTTTTATAAAATCATGAGCTTGGCCTTCTTTAACAGTACTATAAAAAACCCAAAGTCCATCACGCCGCCATTGTAGTAATTGAGCTTCAGTAAGAATTTTTAAGTGCCGAGAAATACGTGACTGTCCCATTTGCAGTATTTGCACCAATTCATTAACAGAAAGTTCATAATGAATAAGCACATGCAATAAACGCAAACGAGTTTCATCAGCAAGGGCTTTAAAGTAATTAAGAGCAGCAGACATAATTTTTCCTACATTTATCAAGAAAGCTTGATATATATATCTACTTTTCAATATATACGCAAGAAAAGATTTTATTTATAATTTTAATGAATTACAACGCAGTTGAGAGATAGCGCTCTGCTCCGTCACAGATAAAAGTCACAATATGCTTACCCTGCATTTGAGCTTGAGCTGCAAGTTTAAGAGCTGCAAAAACATTAGCACCAGATGAAATACCACAGCTAATGCCCTCCATTCTCTGCAAATTTCGAGCAGTTTCTAATGCATCTTGAGTGGACACTGTGAAAATTTCATCTATAATATCAATACGTAATATAGATGGTACAAAGTTGGCTCCAATACCTTGAATTCCATGAGGGGAACTCTTCCCTTGAGAAAGCAAAGGAGACTCCGCAGGTTCCACAGCCATAATATATAACTGCGGCAGTTGTTCACGCAAAAATAATCCACAGCCGGAAATAGTGCTCCCTGTACCGACGCCGGAAACTAAAGCTGTAATATCAGGGCATTGAGATAAAATCTCTGGTCCTGTAGTTTGATAGTGTGCCTCAACAGCGTGGATATTGGTGAACTGACTCGGCATAAAGGCATTATTTCTACTTTCCAGTATTTTTTCAGCTAATTGAACAGAACCTTGCATGCCCTCCTCAGCTGGGGTTAAAACAAGCTCCGCACCATAAGATTTGATAACTTTTTGTCGCTCCACACTCATACTTTCAGGCATAACAATGATACATTTCAGTTTCTTTACTGCAGCAATCATAGCCAAAGCGATACCAGTATTACCGCTTGTGGGCTCAATGAGAGTTCCTCCTTCACATAATTATCCACATTCAAAAGATTTATTAACCATATTAATAGCTATGAGATCCTTTATGGAACCTCCAGGATTACGATTCTCCAATTTTACACTAATTGTGCAATTTGTGTTATTTATGCCCTTTAAAGGTACCAGCGGTGTTTGACCGATTTGTTTCAATATATTTTTTTGCATTTTTAACTCCAATAAAAATTGTTAATGGAAAATTTCATGTAACTGTACGTAAAGAAAATTTAATATAATTATAAACACAATATGTTAAAGGTCAAAAAAATTCCCTGAAAATTATAAAAAAAACAAAAAAAGGGCTTCCATTTATTGCATCTTAAGCGTATAAAAAAAATAATGAATTTCCAATGACAGCATGCCCTGCAGTTTTGGAGTTTGTGAAATTTTGGCAAACAAAGTTTCAGTCGTACTGTATGTTTTTTTGGTCTAATCTCTTAAATTTATGACAAAAGGAGCGAATTGTGGCTGTTAGCTATTCACAAAAAGTTTTTAAGAAGCTGAAGAAAGTAAATCGTGGTCAAAACGAATATCTTCAAGCTGTTTCTGAGGTTTTTGACTCTCTTGAGCCTCTTTTTGCTAGCGATAGCAAATACCAAAAACATAATATATTAGAGCGAGTTGCTGAGCCAGAGCGTCAACTTATCTTCCGCGTAGCATGGACAGACGATAAAGGCCGCGTGCAAGTAAACCGTGGATACAGAGTTCAATTTAACTCTGCTCTGGGCCCCTACAAAGGCGGCCTTCGCTTTCATCCTAGTGTAAATATCAGTATTTTAAAGTTTCTTGGCTTTGAACAAATTTTTAAAAACAGTCTCACCGGCCTTATGCTTGGCGGTGGTAAAGGCGGCAGCGACTTTGACCCAAAAGGCAAGAGCGATGGCGAAATTATGCGTTTTTGCCAAGCCTTCATGACTGAACTATCCAAAATTATTGGCGACACTCAAGATGTTCCTGCCGGTGATATTGGCGTTGGTGCTCGTGAAATTGGCTACATGTTTGGTCAATACAAGCGTTTAACTTCCAAGTTTGACGGCGTGCTTACAGGCAAGGGATTACTTTGGGGCGGTTCATTGGTACGCACTCAAGCTACAGGCTATGGCGCAGTGTATTTTGCTGATAACATGCTTAATGCCATTGGCAAAAATATCAAAGGCAGCACCGCTGCTGTGTCTGGCTCTGGTAACGTTGCCATCTATACCATTGAAAAGTTACATCAATTAGGTGCGAAAGCCGTCACTATTTCAGACTCACGTGGTTGCATTTACCAAAAGTCTGGCATTAACTTAGAAGTGCTAAAGCAAGTTAAAGAAGAAGAAAGAGCGTCTCTCACTCGCTATGCAGAACTTTGCAAGGATGCCGTGTATAAGCCTGTTCGTGATTATGCAAAAGATACCAATGCAGTATGGCATGTTCCTTGTGACCTTGCCTTTCCATCTGCCACACAAAATGAGCTTAATCTCGAAGACGCCAAAGCACTCTTGAAAAATGGCTGTTACTGTGTCTCTGAAGGTGCAAACATGCCTTCTACACCAGAAGCCGTGCATGCTTTCCTTTCAGCAAAAATTGCTTACGGCCCTGGCAAATGCGCCAATGCCGGTGGCGTTTCCACAAGCCAACTTGAAATGGCACAAAACGCCAGCATGCAAGCGTGGACTTTTGACGAAGTTGACGTCAAACTGAAAAATATCATGAAGAATATTTTCACAGCTGCTAGTGAAACTGCTGTAGAATTTAACCAAAAGGGTGATTACGTACTCGGTGGCAACATTGCCGGCTTCCGCAAGGTTGCTGACGCAATGATACAACAAGGCGTATTCTAAACTAAAATTACTGTGCTACCCAATAAGGAGTTTGTTACAGTAACATAACTCTTCACATAAGGCCTGAGTACTTCTAGTGCGCAGGCCTCATTTTTTATTCGCACATAGTTTCCTAAAATAGTCTCTTCAAAAAATACATTCTCTTCTCGAGCAAAGTGTTAATTTACTAAACTTAAAATATAAATCATTTATCATTTTTTGAGAATTTTCTTCTTTAGCTAAGCCATATAAAGATGACTCAAAATAGCTTCGAAAGTGCTATGCCTCATGGCACCACCAAAGCACTTTGCCGATAATTCGGACCGACTCTGCAAGATCTCCACGCATATCAATTTCTATGGGGGCATAACGTTCATTAAAAGATCGAAGAATTAGCCGCTGACCTGGCAATGTTTCCAATGCCTTAACATAAATACCATCATCCACGCCAACAGCATATACTGTGTGAGGTATAATGTTTTTACGTGAAAAATCAATTAGTGCCAAATCACCGTCTTGAATATATGGCTCCATACTATCACCATGCACCCGCATTAACACCATATTCTCAGCATTACCACGCCGAGACAACCATTCACGCCGAAAGGCCATGCGTGTTAATTCCTGCCCTTCTGTTTCAAGGCTTCCACCTCCAGCAGAAAGTTTCGCAGCAACAAGGGGGACTGTGCAATAATCAGCCATAAAATCCATAGCTTCTGAGACATCTGTAGGCAATTTATCCTGACACACACTTTCTGCAGAATTAACGTGTGCACGTGTTTCTAAACCCAGCAAAGCATCAATAGATAAACCACCTTTATATGCTGCCCGTATTAACCAACCGTCTGGTACTTTGTCCTTTTTACGGGCCTGATAAATGGCTTGAGCACTTACACCAAGAAAGTCTGCAAGCTGTACATCTTTCGTAAATTGTAACGCATGCAGTAGCCTATCCAAAATAATTGAAGCATCAATAAGTGTTTTCATAAAATTAGCTTATAAAAAATTTACAAAAAAAACAATAAAAAAATTAGCGTTCGGAAATAAATATTTTTTTATTTATTTTATAAATTTTTTATTGACAAAATACAATTTTTAGTTACACTCCTTCTAACACATTCACGAAGGAGACCTTTATGTTAAGCACCGATTTAGAAAATTTAGCCAATGCCCTTGAACAAATGAAAAACACACCCCATGAAGATAATAATATTTTTTTAGAAATTTTTTGCAATAACCTTCAGTCGCTTGCCCAGCGTGTGCAACAGCTAGAGTCTATGGCCGTACCGCCAAGCGCGAACCCCTTAGAACAAGAAGATTTGCCATTACAATAAAAAAACCTGTATGTTATGCTTAAACATTTGCATAACATACAGGAAAATAATTTTTGTAATTAAAGATTACACTCGATCGCAAAAAGAGTTTTCTAAAAACTGCTCCAAAGCATCGTCCATATCTTTTATGTATTCAACAAGCTCAGCGTCGGCATGGCACTGTCCACAGTGCAAAATAACTTTACGTCATGTTTTAACTGCCATGAGAGCCGAAGTACATTTTTTACAAGGAATAGTGGTTTGACTTTGCCTTCCACTGTAAAATCCTTGCGAATAGTACAAATTATTTCTAACCATTTAATAACCTTACTTATAAATCTTTCGGGAGAACTGTCCACCGGAAACATAGAACGTATTTTCCACCACAAAGATGGCGTTTTCGTCAATACCAAAAACAACGTTCTCTAGTTGTTTTATGTAGACATTACTCGTAACGGTGAGCAAAATTTCTTTATTGGAGCCAGAATAGCCCCCTTTGCCCTTAAGGTAAGTCACCCCAAAGCGGCGCAACAAATTAATGGCTTCACATATTTGTTCGCCATGATTGGAAATAATGATAACCATTTTGCGATTACTAAACACACCAAGCACATACTCCATAACAGCGGAGTTAATAAAAAGCATAATGGTAGAAGCAATAATAATATCTAAGTCTAACTTAAAGGCAGCAAACAAAAATACTAAAATATTAAATAAGAAAAATGAAACACCCACGGAAATATTCCAACGCTCACGTAGCGCAATACAGATAATATCCGTACCACCTCCGCTACCTAAAGAACGCAACATGATGCCAGACCCTGTTCCCATAAGAACCGCTGTAGCCACAGCAGCGTACAATTGGTTGTCAATCTGAATATTGAAGTCAATGAGGGTACCAAAAATTGTTGTACATACGGTTGCGTAGATGGAATATAGTAAAAATATACGCCCTACAAAAAACCACCCAAAAACGAACACTGGAATACACACTAATAAATACCAAATAGGAACTGTCATAATATCAGTATAATACCAGCCCAACATAGCAACACCCATAAGACCGCCCGTGACAAATTTATGGGACAAAGCTATAGCTTGCACTCCGAGGGCATAAAAAGCACTACCTATGGTAATTAGGAAAAGATTCCACCAAACAGATTCGGCAAGTTTAGGGTTATGAATTCTTTTTAATGACATAACATCTCCAAATTAAAATAAATTCCAAAGCATTCTGCTGGCCACACAAATGAGGAAGACAGCAAAAAAGCGTTTTAATGTTGGCACAGATACCTTGTGCGCTAAAGCTGCGCCAAAAGGAGCTGTAAAATAGCTTGCAGTGGCAAGCCCCACAAAAGCAAGCAAATGCACATAACCCAATGTAAATTCAGGCAAATTAGGCATTCCAAAACCGCCGACAATGTAGCCTAAAGTGCCAGCAAGTGCAATAGGAAATCCAATGGCTGCAGAAGTTCCTACAGCAGTGTGTAAGGGTACACGGCAAAAATTCATAAATGGCACAGACAAAGTTCCACCGCCAATGCCTACAAAGCTCGAAACAAGGCCAATAACTGTGCCCACACAGCTCATACCTAGGCTAGTCGGTAGTCTTTCTTCGCTTGTACCTTTATTATCATTTGTTGCGCTTTCTAACGGCTGAGAAGTTTTAGAAGCATTCTTTTTTTTGCCAAAAAGCATATCAAAGGCCACAAAATATAAAAATGCCACAAAAAATGACTTGAGATAGAAGCTTGGTAGGTGTGAAGCCACAAGGCCACCAACAAAGGTGCCCAATAAAATACCGGGAGTAATAGCTTTAAAGATATCCCACCTCACTGCCCCTCGAGCATTGTGGGCCTTGGCACTAGATATGGAAGTGACCATAATACTAGCTAAAGACGTACCAAGTGCAAGGTGGTATACATATTCTGGTGGTATGTTAAGTAATGGAAAGAGAAAAGAAAGCAAAGGCACAATAATTATACCTCCCCCCACGCCCAAAAGACCAGCAAAAATTCCAGCAATGGCACCACCGGCTAAAAAGCACAAAAGAGCAGTAAACATACATTTTCCTTAAATTGTTGATATTTACTATTAAGCAATGTGTGAAAATTGACCCAAAAAGCTGGTCAAAAAGCTCATCATTTGTTGATAATAGCGTGGTTGTTGCATTACATAATCTATGTCTTGTACAACAAGCACATGACAATTATTATGTACTGATCGTGTGCCTGCCAACACCGTGTTCGCCATGCCCACTGCCTGTGCCGCCTTACTCCCAAAAAGCACCAGTCCTCGTGTTTGCAAATGCTTAAGTCCAGCCCAAAATGCTGCAGGATTTGCCACAAGCGTATTCTCTTCCGGCAAAGCCACAGGCCAAAATGAATAGGCATTTCCAGTCTGTTTAAGATCTTGCATAATCATTTTTTTTAGTAATTCTCGCCTGTTAACATCAGCCTGACCATACAAGTCATACCCCAACGCCCAATAACTGAACAGCACCGGCGTTGGACGTGTTTTCTCTAAGCGCTCTTGCCATGCTGTAGGTAAGCTAGTCACTTGCGCTAAACAACCACATGCATCTTCCGTTACTTTTTGTATTTTATTTCCGTGCGGATCTTGCCATACTGATTGAGCCGGCGCCGGCCTTTGGGGTTTTGCATACGACGACCTTGCGCCCGTGCGCTGTGCCGCTTGTGGCTGAGCCGACTGCATACGCTGGGCACTTTGCCCTGACGCAACAGCACCCCTTTGGCGTTCTTCAGATGTATATTGTACACGCTTACGTTGCACAGCTTTGTGTTCTTTGGCATGGCACAAGGAACGCTCTGGTGATACCGTTTCCTGAGACAACAAAAATTCAACTCCACGTTGTTGCCAAGATAAGAAAAAGGGATTTATATCTGCATGAGCCATGAGCACAACCTCCACGCCACATCACACTTGGATAAATTTGGCCACACTTCCTCTCTACCATGCGCATCCACAACATACATACTATTGCGTTTGGTACCAAATCCGGAATTTGCCGCACAAATATTATTTCCAGCTATAATATCAGCGTTTTTATAAGCTAACTTATAACGCACCGCTGCAAGCATCGCCGTATCAATAGCGGCCTCACTATCGCCAGCGGGACTTTCAGCCGCAAAACCAATAATTTTCTGCTCAGCTTTTTTATCCTTAGCAAGGGTGTGCAAAATGTCCTTATTGGGCACAAAGTTCAGTGTAAAACCGTCTTGTTCCGTTGATTTCTTAAATTTACTATGGAGGCCTTTAGCATATGCTTCAGGAGAATAGTCAGCAACAGCAGCAGTAAAAATCCCCACATCCATACTGCGAGCACTATGCCATATATCAGCGGCAGCAGTAAACATTTGCTGCGCACTGCACACTTCATAACGCTGCAAAAGCGGATGCGGAGGAAGATATCCGGCATCGGCATTCACCGGCCCACAAACAGCGTGCACCTCTGCCCCTCGTAGCCAAGCGGCCACAGCAAGCGCCATCCCCATGGTTCCAGTAGATGGATTTGACCAAAAGCGTACTGCATCCCACTGTTCACGAGTGGGACCAAGAGTCACGAGCACTTTTTTCCCTTGCATATCTTGTGGCGTTAAAGCCTTAATAGACATAAGCCAAATAAAACGTATATCCGCAAGACGCCCCTGTCCTTCATCACCACAAGCCGTTCCACCTGTGTCCGGTAACAAAATCTCCACACCACGCTGACGTAAAATATCTACATTATGCTGCGTTGCCGCATTGTTCCACATGCGGGGGTTCATAGACGGCGCCACCAGCACTGGCCCATCAAAAGCAAGCGTCTGGCAAGAAAGCATATGTTCTGCCTGTCCGTATGCCATATGAGCAAGAGTAGATGCAGAGGCCGGCGCCACAAGCAATGCATGAGCATTTTGCCCAGGCTCCAAATGTCCAAAAACAGTATCTTTTTCCCACATATGCGTATATACAGGTTGTGCGCCAAGAGCCTCAAAGCTTAAAGGCGTCACAAAGCGTTGTGCCGCTTCAGTGAGGGTCGCACTCACATGAATACCGCTTTTTTTCCACCAACGTACTAAATCTAAGGATCGAAAAGCCGCAATAGAGCCGCACACACCAAGGTGTATACATTTTCCATAGACATGGCTGTGCTCACTCAGTTCATAAGGTGCAGTATACATGTTAAACGCCCTTTTTTCATAAAGTTTATGCGGATAAAATTTTTTTGAAAAGCCGCTATTGTCAACCCCCCACCTAATAGCCTATAAGGGTGCTTATTGACAAGATGGCAAAGTGGCTCAGCACCCTTTTACACCACAACACTTTACGAAAAAAACATAAAAAACAAAGTATTGAAGAAACACCATGGAAGAAAAAGATTTTTGGCTCTCATCTTACAGATTTCATTTACCAGAAAATCAAATATCCCAGTTCCCACCTGATGAAAGAGGACAATCTAGATTGATGCTCTTACCACGCAAAACCAAGCATCCGTCCATTTTAGATGCACGCCATGCTAATTTTTGTGATTTACGTGCGCACATCCCTGAAAATGCACTTTTTATTGTGAATAATTCACGCGTGTTACAAGCACGTCTATTGGGCACACGCCCCAGCGGCGGTAAGGTAGAATTTTTACTTTTAAGCCCCTTACCCTTGGTAGTAGCAGCGGCAAAAATCCTCAAAAATAAAGAGGGCTGGTTTGAGGCAGAAGCCAATGGCCTAGTACGTGCCGGCGGACGAATAAACGATGGTGATGTTTTCCATTTTGGCGCAGGCAGTAGCGACACTGTGCTTGACTCAGGCCCTTTTGGACAAAGAAGAGTAAACCTTGCTTGGCACGGTGAGTTAGCCACCGCTTTTGCCGCCACGGGACACAGCCCCCTCCCTCCTTATATTAAAAGGAGCGATGACGACGAAGATCAAAGCCGCTATCAAACAATTTTTGCTAAAAATGAAAAAAATGGCTCTGTGGCTGCACCCACGGCCGGCCTACATTTTACCGAAGCAATACGAGAAGACCTCGCCAACCACGGTGTTACCTGGGCAGAGATCACCCTCTATGTAGGTTATGGCACCTTTAGCCCTGTACGCTCCGATGACATTAGAAGCCATCGTATGCACCGAGAATATATAGAAGTTACAGAAGAAACCGCCAACGCTATTAGTAAAGCTAAAGCAGAAGGTAGACCCGTCATTGCCGTGGGCACCACGAGCGTACGCGCCCTTGAAGGAGTGGCAGAACTATGCGGCAAGATGCAAGCCTTCACCGGCTGGACAGACATTTTTCTCTATCCCGGACGACCGTTTAAAGTAGTCGATGGCATTATCACTAACTTCCACCTGCCAGAATCTTCTCTACTCATGCTCATTGCTGCCTTTACAGGGCGCCAACGCCTGCTGGACGCCTACGCTAGCGCCGTTAACCATGGCTATCGCTTCTTTTCCTATGGCGACGCCATGCTTATATATTAATATAATTTTGTACATTTTATTGGGGGGGGGAGGGGAACTTTTGCCAAAGCCAAAAAGCTTTCCCTTCCCCCCTCAAAACGCTTTTGCTAGAGCAATACTTTTAATCTCAGCTAATATTACCATATATAGATATACCTCTCCTCCCATACTTCATTGCGGCAAAGTGTATATTTTTAAATAGGGTATTGCCGCATTGAAAGTTTTTTGAAGGAGGGTCTGGGGGGAAACTTTTGTTCACAAAAGTTTCCCCCCAGAAAGTTTGCAGATAACATGAAATACCTCTATGCCCCATGTAAAAACTTGACGTAAGCTACCAATCCTATTATGGTGCGCCCATGATACATTGTGTAGTTTACGTCGCACTTATTTTAGCCATTAACGTGGCTTTCGTTCATGTTCCGCTCATTACCCTTCCCGGTGGTGAGATGTGGCCACCTATTTCCTTGGCGGTGGGTTTTACTTTTGTTTTACGGGACTATGTGCAAAAACATGTGGGGCACAATGTGCTCTGGTGTATGCTTATCGGCTGCGCCTTAAGTTGGTACTTTGCCACCCCCACCTTGGCTATTGCCTCAGCTCTGGCTTTTGCCGTGGGTGAATTGGCTGACTGGGCCATGTTCACATTCACCAAGCGTCCGTTTTCACAAAGAATTCTATATTCAAGCCTTGTGGGTGCGCCGCTGGACAGCATCATCTTCCTTACGCTTGTGGGCATAGCCACACCATTTTCAGTAATTTCTATGACTTTAAGCAAGTTCTTGGGTGCTTTCATTGTATATATACATGTGAAAAAACGTGAAAAAGTGCTTTTGCAGCAAGAATTATAGATTTTTTGACCCTTTTTTTTATAAAGCCTAATGGCAATACTTTCGGAGCATTCATGGCACTTACACCAAATTCAGCACACGTTTGTGGCTGGGTAGCCCTTATGGGGCCACCCAATGCCGGTAAATCTACCCTACTTAACGCCCTTTTAGGGCAAAAAGTGAGCATTGTTACACCTAGAGCGCAAACCACTCGCAATCAAATTGTAGGTATTCTCACTGAGCCTCAGTCACAGATTATCTTTATGGACACCCCAGGCATGGCGCAAGTGCGTGGGCGACTGAGCAAAACCATGTTACAATCGGCTTGGCAAAGCCTTGCCCAAGCGCACATGGTGGTGCTTATTTTAGACGGCGACCTCTACATTCGTAAGCCACACTTTTTGCAAAATGACCTTGCCGCTCTTGGCGAAGCATTAGCAACCGAGGAACGTCCTGTCTGTATTTTAGTGAATAAAATTGACCTCTTTTCTGATAAAAGCAAGATGCTCCCGCTCCTCACTGAATTAAATGAACTTTTCCCTAAGGCTACCATTTTCCCCGCATCAGCCTTACGCCGTGATGGCCTTGAGGAATTAAAAAAGCTTATTACCAGCCATTTGCCCGAGGGCCCTGCGGAGTTTCCTGAAGACCAGCTCTCCACAGCCCCCTTACGCTTCATGGTGTCTGAAATTGTGCGAGAAAAACTTTTTTTACACTTAAAACAAGAAGTTCCTTACTCTGTTGCCGTAGATATTGAACAGTGGGACGAAGATCCGGACCGAGAACAAACCATCATTCACGCCGCCATATATGTGGCCCGCCCCTCACACAAAGCCATGGTTATTGGCAAGGCCGGCGCATCTATTAAGGCTATTGGATCCGCTGCCCGTAAGGATATCATCCAGCTTTTAGAAGGCAAAGTGCACCTTGAGCTCTGGGTGAAAGTGCGAGAAAACTGGACAGAAGATGTGAATTTCTTACGTAATCTTGGAATGATGACCGAATAGAGTTTCAAAATGAGTACCGACGCCAAGCGCATTGAAACCGGCCTTGCCACTATTCACGCTCGCATGGCTCAAGCTGTGCAAGACGCTGGACGTGCGCCGCAATGCGTTGAACTTGTGGCCATTTCTAAGTTTCACCAATGTGAAGCCATACGCCTTGCTCTGCAAGCCGGACAGACAACCTTTGGCGAAAGCTATGTACAGGAAGCCTTAGCAAAACAAAATGAACTTCAGGTAGACACACTAAATACTCAAGTACAATGGCATTTTGTAGGCCACATTCAAAGTCGCAAAGCGAAGGACGTTGTGGGACGCTTTA
>CAYJHS010000038.1:0-15936 GCA_964369815.1 uncultured Desulfovibrionaceae bacterium | reverse complement strand
GCATTGAAAGTTTTTTGAAGGGGGTTTGGGGGAAACTTTTGTTCACAAAAGTTTCTGCTTACACCGAAAGACGAAAATTAATCGTGTAACGGCACAGCAAAGCTGCGCCTACTCATAATTTTCGGGTGCATCAAGGTGTTGATGCACCTTCCCCCTTCAAGCCTCGTTGCGGCAAAATATATTTTTCGTAGATAGGGTGCTATCGCATTGAAAGTTTTTTGAAGGGGGTTTGGGGGAAACTTTTGTTCACAAAAGTTTCCCCCAAATAAACTCGCATTTTCACAAAAACCACCAAAATCATTAAAATGAAAGAGGTACATATGACACATTTTTCCGAAGCATTTTTGGCATTGAAGCAAAAAGAAGAATCTCTTTTATGCCGTACTTATGGGCGTTATCCATTGGCTCTTGTGCGGGGTGAGGGTTCGCTTGTATGGGATATTAACGGTAAGGAATATGTGGACTTGCTAAGTGGTATTGCTGTTATTGGTCTTGGGCATTGTCATCCTGAGATAGTGGCAACACTTAAGGAAAATTCGGAAAAGCTTTGGCACGTGAGCAATCTTTTTTATCAGGAGGAACAGCTTGAGCTGGCGGAAAAGTTGCTTTCTACCTGTCATATGGGCAAGGCATTTTTTTGTAATTCTGGTGCAGAAGCTAACGAGGGTGCCATTAAGCTAGCTCGTCGCTATATGCAAAAAGTTAAAAAGCGTGATGCTTATGAAGTCATAACCTTAAGCGGCGCTTTTCACGGGCGCACCTTGGCTACTATTGCGGCCACTGGTCAAGAGCGCTTTCAAGATGGCTTTGCTCCTATTCCTGCTGGTTTTATCCAAGTACCTTGGGGGGATATGGACGCTTTACGTGCTGCGATAAAGCCGCATACTGCCGGTATTTTCTTTGAGGTTGTGCAAGGCGAGGGTGGCATTCGCCCTATGACTCATGAGTATATTAAGGCCATTGAAGCCTTATGCCGAGAAAAAGATATTCTCTTCATGGTGGATGAAGTGCAAGCGGGGCTGTGTCGTACGGGGAAATTCTGGGCTTTTCAAAATTTTGATGTGAAGCCCGACATTCTGACCGTGGCTAAGGCTCTTGCAAATGGTTTGCCCATGGGTGCCATTCTTGCTACTGACACGGTGAATGCCGGTTTTGAGGCCGGAAGCCATGCCACGACTTTTGGTGGTGGTGCTTTGCTTTCGGCTGTGGCTGGTAAGTGCGTAGAAATTCTTTTGCGGGACAATTTAGCCCAACGAGCCGCAGAACTTGGGGCTCGTTTTCAAGAAAAAACCAAAGCTCTGGCGCAGCGTTTACCGCGCACCATTAAAGAGGTACGTGGTCTTGGGCTCATGCTTGGCATTGACCTTGACGCTAACAATGTCAATGGCAAGGCAGTGTGGGAAGCCTTGCTTGAAGCTGGCTTTATCTGCAATTTGAGTCATGATACCGTGTTACGTTTGCTTCCGGCGCTCACCGTAGAGGAGGCCCAGCTTGACGCCTTCTTACTTGCCTTGGAAGATGTTTTGAAAAAGCAAGTTTAGATTTTTTCTGGGGAGGGAAAAAAGTTTCCCTCCCCAGACCCCTCCCTTCAAAAAAACCAATTGCGTTCACGTTTTATCTTTAGACTAAGATTGCGGCGCATGAAAATCTTGCAGTGTTTTATCTTCTCTTCAAGTAGCGCTTTCCACTGGTATAGTATAAATTTGTACACGGCTAGGCGTATTCATTGCAAACAAAGAAAGCTATCTATGAGGATGCTGCAAAATGCAATTGGTGTCGATGAAATTGACACCAGCATTTTTGCAATATCCTCATAGATAGCGAATAATCAACGATACTTCTTGCTGAGTTACAGCAATAGCTACAAAAATCTATTTCACAGTCAAGCGCAAGAAACGCTTTTTGCCAAGTTTAATAATATAACTGCCGGCTTTGAGTGGTGTTTGCGCATCGGTGCAGCGTTCATCATCAATGCTTAAAGCATTTTCTTTAATGAGTCTGCGGGCTTCCCCACGAGATTTCACAAGGCCTGCGGCTTCTAAAAATACGGGTGGGGTGCTGTCTTCACCTTCGCTGCATTCGTGGCAGGGCGCATCGTCGGGCACGCCACCACCGGCAAAGACGGCATTAAAGCCTTGGCGGGCTTCCTTGGCGGCACTTTCGCTGTGATAGCGTCTGACCATTTCTTCTGCAAGGTCTTCCTTGGCAATTTTGGGGTGTAAGCTTCCGCTTTCCACTTGTGTTTTAAGGGCGGCGATATCTTCAAGGCTCTGGGAAGAAAGTAGTTCATAGTAGGTCCACATGAGCTCATCAGAGACGGACATGACTTTACCAAAAATATCGCTGGGGCTTTCGTCAATACCAATGTAGTTGCCATAGGATTTACTCATTTTACGCACGCCGTCAGTACCCACGAGCAAAGGCATTGTAATAATGCATTGACTTTCTTGCTCATATTGTCCTTGCAGGTGACGTCCCACGAGCAAGTTAAATTTTTGGTCAGTGCCGCCCATTTCTACATCGGCTTTTAAGGCAACAGAGTCATAGCCTTGGCACAAAGGGTAGAGGAATTCATGTACAGCAATGGGGCGTTGTTCCTTATAGCGTTTTTCAAAGTCGTCACGTTCCATCATGCGTGCTACGGTGTAGCGTGAAGCAAGGCGGATAAAGTCGGCAGCGCCCATTTCACCCAGCCATTTGGAGTTAAATTCTACCACGGTTTTTTCGGGGTCGAGAATTTTAAAGACTTGTTTTTTATAAGTTTCTGCATTGGAAAGCACTTGCTCACGGGTGAGGGGCGGGCGAGTTTCATTTCTGCCTGAAGGGTCACCAATGGAGCCGGTAAAGTCTCCAATAAGGAAAACCACCCTGTGCCCAAGTTCTTGAAAGTGACGCATCTTATGCATGACCACCGTGTGTCCAAGGTGCAAGTCTGGAGCTGTAGGGTCAAAACCAACTTTTACGGTAAGAGGCTTACCACGCAGAATTTTTTTACGCAGCTCTTCGGCGTCTATAAGCTCGGCAATGCCACGAGTAATTTGTGCCATTTGTTTTTCAATATCAATTGTCAGCATGGAAACCTCTTAAAATAGAATAAATTTTTGAAGGAGAATTTTTACAGCTTACTGCGCCACTGTCAAGTTTATTTGAGTGAGGTTTATGGTGATTGATTTGAAGGCTTTTTTTGGGGAAGCTTTTGCGAGCGCCAAAAAGTTTCCGCCCCACACAGAGCAGGCCCCCTTCAAGACGCACCCATTGCCACCCCTGTGGGATTGGCTTAAACAGTGTATATATCAACATGCAATGCTTAACGGTACATAATTAAAGCGTTTTTTATTTGCGAAGTAAATAAAAAACGCTTACGAAAGTTTTTTGAAAGGGGGTCTGGGGAAAAGCTTTTGTTCACAAAAGTTTTTCCCCAGTAAGTTTTCAAAGACTATATTTAATTATACCTTAGCGGCGGTTCTGAGGGCGTCCACAGCATCGGTTTTTTCCCAGCTAAATTCTGGCAATTCGCGCCCAAAGTGCCCGTAGCAGGCAGATTTTTTATAGATGGGGCGTCTTAAATCCAAATGCTTGGTGATGAAGTAGGGGCGCAAGTCAAAGACTTCACGCACGGCTTTGGTGAGTACTTCGTCGGAAAGGTCACTGGTGCCAAGGGAGGATACGAGCACAGACACGGGCTCAGCTACGCCAATGCAATAAGCAATTTGCACTTCGCAGCGTGCAGCAAGGCCGGCAGCCACCACGTTTTTGGCGATATAACGTCCCATATAGGCACCGGAGCGGTCAACTTTAGAAGGATCCTTTCCGGAGAAGGCGCCGCCGCCGTGATGGCCGGCACCGCCGTAGGTGTCGTTAATAATTTTGCGTCCGGTGAGTCCGCAGTCTCCCATGGGGCCACCAACGACAAAGCGTCCGGTGGTGTTGATGAAGATTTCGCAATCATTTTCAGCAAAATATCCGGAAGGTTCTAGCTCGGGACGAATAACATGGGCACGTACTGCTTCTACGATATCGGCTTGGCTTACACCGTCGGCATGTTGAGTGGACACTACCACATTATTAATGCGTACAGGTTTCCCGTCTACATACTCAAAAGAGACTTGTGTTTTACCGTCAGGGCGGAAGAAGTCCACAATGCCGGCTTTGCGCACTCGGATGAGTTGCTGAGAAAGCTGATGCGCCCAGTAGATGGGAGCGGGCATGAGGGTAGTGGTTTCATTGCAAGCAAAACCAAACATCATGCCTTGGTCGCCGGCGCCTTGGTCTTCTGGGGCGACACGGTCAACGCCTTGGGCGATGTCGGGGGACTGCTTGTCAATGGAAGAGATGACGGCGCAGGTTTGCCAGTCAAAGCCCATGTCGGAGCTGTTATATCCGATATCTTTGATGGTTTCGCGTACCACTTGGGCAAAATCTGCGTAGCCCTTGGTGGTGATTTCACCGGCAACTACAGCCATGCCTGTGGTTACAAGGGTTTCGCAAGCCACACGGGAGTCGGGGTCTTGGGCTAAGAGGGTGTCTAAGATGGCGTCAGAAATTTGGTCGGCCACCTTATCGGGGTGTCCTTCAGTGACGGACTCTGATGTAAAAAGATATTTACCTTGTGGAAATTTCATATATGCTCCTTTTATAAAAGAATATTATCAAGCAATCTTGATTTGCCCATGCGCACAGCACAGGCCATAAGCGAAGATGTGCCTATGGTTTCTTGCGCTTCAAGCGAGTGGGCGTCAACAATTGAGAGATAGTCCAAACGTCCAAGGGATAATTTGTCTGCCCAGCGAGATAGTACCGCTTGTTGTACTATAGCCGCTCGCCGCTCCCCTTGCTCCACAAGGGATTTGGCATATTGCAAGCCTTTTTGGATTTCGGGGGCTTGTTGACGTTCTGCTGGAGTCATGTAAACATTGCGAGAACTTAAAGCCAATCCGTCAATCTCTCGGACAATGGGATGTCCCACAATATCTATGGGAATGTTTAAATCTTGCACCATGCGCTTAATGATGGCAATTTGTTGCCAGTCCTTTTGCCCAAAAACTGCTATGTGTGCTTGACTGAGCATGAAAAGCTTGAGTACCACGGTGCATACCCCTTGAAAATGGGTAGGACGTGCAATGCCACAGAGATTGCGAGAAAGCTCCGGCACACTCACCATGGTGGCATGACCTGCTGTGTACATCGCTTCTACGTCAGGGGCAAAGAGGGCATCTACGTGAAGGCGCTCACAGGTAGCGGCGTCACTTTCAAGGTCACGAGGATAGGCGGCGAGGTCTTCGCCTGGGGCAAATTGTGTGGGGTTTACAAAAAGGGATACTACCACCTTATCCGCAAGGCTACGGGCGTGCGTCATGAGCGCTTCATGCCCTTTGTGGTAATAGCCCATGGTGGGAACGAGGGCTATTTTTTGCCCATCCCCACGCCAGTTCTTACAAAGTTCTGTAATTTCATGTGTTTGTTTTAGTATCTGCATATCAAGTTATAGTAATATGGTTTATGTGTGTTTTTTATACACTGTGTGCCCGAGCTTGTCTAGTCATATTGTACACAGTTCTTTTGACACGCTATTTCATGTATGGTACACTAAGCTTTTGGAGGCTGTATGAAACCCTTTTTTCAAGGTAAGATAGATGTTTTTTGTGCTCTCTATGCCGTGCTCAATGGCTTGAAGGTTACGCATCGCATACGTGCTTTACAGGCGCGTGATATTTTCCACGAAACCCTCTTGGGTTTAGCGCAAAATCCACAGGTATTCAAGGCTGTTCTTGAGCAAAAAACCGACTACGTAGGTTTAGTGGATGCCATGCTCAACATCCAATGCCAAAAAAGACAGCTCACCGTAGAGCGTCCTTTTGAGGGGACCTTGCACACGCCGCCAAGTCCTGATGTGGTTTGGGAGCGCATTAGTCAGTGGTTGCTTCCCAATGCTCCCAGCTTTATAGGAGATAAGCGGCAAATGGCAGCGGATATGCCGCACGATATGGCTAAAAATATTTTAGGTCGTGCCATTATCTTTCGCTTTTTGCGTTATATGACCCCTGATGCTGAACCGCTTAACAGGCACTTGACCACGGCCTATCATATGACCGGTGACACTCTACATTTTTTTGATTGTAGCTTGGAAGAAAGTGCAATTTATTCCGTAAAAAAAGGTGCTTTTGTTACTAAGTCGGAAGATATTAGCAGAAACTGCCTTTACTGCATTGAACCACACTCCATCCGTTTTATGGCGCCCACCTTTTCTCGACCAAACTTAATTCATTAAAATATATCTCAAAATATACCGTTACATAAAAATTTAGGAGAAGTTATGTACACAATATTTAAAGCTATAACTAGTTTTGCCATTGCACTTAGCATTTTTTGTAGTGCAAACCTCTCTTTTGCAAGTGATTTTTTAAAAGCGCTTGAAAGGGAAATTCAAGCCGAGAGTTATAACTACAAAGTTGCCGGCGGAAAAACACCCAAAGAAACCTTGAAAAGAATAATAACCGCCATTAATGACAATGATTTTAATGCGTTTCAAGCAAATATCGCACCGATATTTTGGCAAGTAACAGTGGATCCTTCTACTTTATCAAGAAAGGAGAGACAAGCTTTAGCTTTTGTAGAATTATTAAATACCGTTTCCACTGTAAGCCGTATTTCCATGAGAACTGCTGTTAGTGATGGTACCTTTGCAAGTTCAAACTCTCCCTTCCGTAAAGAGCCTTCACCTAGCCCCTTTTTGCCAGATGTATTGGAAAGTGCAGAAATTACACAAAAAGATGATAAAATTGCCATCGTTACTTGTTCTGGCAAGTTTTCCAACGGCAACCCCTATGTAGAAAACTTGGGGCTGGTCAATACAGATGCAGGATGGATTGTTGTTTTAAGTACCAGTGCTAATGTTAAGGGCGCACAGGATAGAGTGCAAAAGTTACTGCCCAGTTTTATTTCTCAACAGCAGTTGCAAAATGTTTTAGCAGAGCCATTGGCACGTGTTGAAGCAGCACTCATTGAAGGAAATAAAGAAAAATTTCTTGAAGCTACTTCACCCTTTGTTGATTTGATAAGCAGAAGCTTTGTGCTAGATACTTATGATTTTAAATTTGAAGACTGGGATACAGTCAAACTTTCTTCTAAGGCTTTATGGGATGAGGTTGCGGTAAGCCTTGCCTTGGCTGCCGGTGTAAAACCTAATCTGTTCGCTCAAATGGATAATAAGCCTTTTAAGGAAAAAGATATACAAAGAGGGCAAGCAATGTTCAAAGAAGTCAGCAAAGCTCTCTTGCAATCTCAGGTTGTTTGGACAAAAGATAATATGGCTTTGCTAAAACTCACTGCTCGAGAATTTAAGATTCATCGTGATGATGTTCTCTATTGGCTTGTTAAATCCGAAAAAGGAACATTGACGTCTCTTGGCGCTTCAAGAACCGGTGGTGGCTATACTCGCTATTTTCCATTTTTGCGTAGTGTTGTTCCAAGCGATGCTCTTCCATTTTCCATAGAAAAATATATGGAAACCTATGCAGAACATGCCGAAGATATTTTTGAAAAAGTGGCTGATTATCAAGAAGAGCGTGAAGATTTAGACAAGAATATCCATACCTTCATAAAGAATGTTGCCGCAGCTTTAGAGAAAAAAGACCTGAAAAAACTCCAAGAGTATATGGATATTCCCCTATATTTAAGTGATAATGGTAATTTACAGCAAGTAGCACTGGCACTTGGTAGCCCAGAGCAAAAGCAACAAATTATAGATACTTTTGCAAAATCTCTTGCCAAGGGGCTTCATGAAAGGGATGCTCTTGCACTATTTCCCAAAGCACACATAGTCGGTGCCGTGCCGCATATGGCTATTCTTAAATCACAAGATGGCGACGTCTATGTGCTACAGAGCAAGGACGAGGGCGATACTTGGAAGCTTGTTCGTGTTGCCAGTAACTGGAGCGTTATACATCGCCCTGCCAATTGGGAGGCACAAATAAGCAAACAGCAAAAAGGGCTGACTGCTGTTTTTGACAATATCAAAGCCTTCAACACCATTTGGCAAGAATTGCGTACTGCTTTTGAGAAGAAAGACGCAAAAACATTTGAAAAACATGTTGATATTGTAAACTTTTTGCGCAATATGAGCGACCCCAAAGCTACGGCTGTTGCCAAGCTTAACTATGGCAAAAACAATGGGGATGTTAAAGCCTTTATGCAAAGCATTGAGAAGGGTGAGAGCAAAAACGAACTTTTCTTACAGGTCTTAAGAGATGTGAAGACCTTACCCCTTAGTGCAAAAGACATGAATACAACTTTCTTTGTGGACGAAAAAAGCGCGCGAGTGCACGTGACTGATGGCTTAGCGCTGGAATTTGAGCGTAAAGATGCTGACAGCCCATGGAAAATCACTCGCCAAGCCAAAGACGTGCAGTCTCTGTTACGCTCTGCGGATTATGACGCACAAGTGACAGCAACCATGCAGGAACTTGAAAAATATTCTGTTGTAGGGCAGGAATTGCAAACCCTTTGGGAAGAATTGCGTAACGCTGTGCAAAAGAAAGACAGCGCTGCCTTTGAAAAACATGTGGCGCTGCTTCCTCTCTTGCGTGATACTTCCGAAGATCTTGATAAAGCCATTATGAACACTAAGATTTATGGCGAAAGCAATGCGGATGTTGCAGACTTTATGGCACAAATTACCAATGCTAAGCATACAAATAAACTCTTACAATCGCTAGCTTTAGGCAAAAAACTTGATTTACGTTTTGATGTTAAACATGTGCGTGACGCCCTGGGTGAAAATGCCGCTCGAGTGGGCGTCCAAGGTGTTGACTTAGCCTTACAATTTGAGCGCAAAGACAATGCATGGCGCCTTATACGCATGGCTAATAACCGTGCAGATGTCATACGTGATGAAGGCTGGGAGGCTCGCTATGCCAAGGCTGTACAAGATGTCTCGGGTGATCTGGCCGCCATGCGTAAAGAAATGTCCGGTCAAGGACGTGTACTGGCAGAAGCGCTCATACAGAAAAATGCCGCAGAAATTCCAGACCTCATAGACATACCTGCCCTAGCCCTGTGCCCGAATTTTTCTTGTGATGTCCAAAGTGTACAAAAGGCTATGCGTTCGCAACTGGCTCCTGCTGGTGCCTTCAGCAGTGTCTTTAATGAGGCCGTAAGTGCAGGCAAACCCCTAGCGGGCTATGAAGTTCTTTGGGATGCCAGCTCTTTTGCCAGAGCAAGATATGATTATTTTTCCGCTGAATATCCTGATATTATCAAGGGCACTCTACTCAGTAGAGATGGTGAACAATACATCCTCTTTGCCAAGATGGACGGCGCCATAAAGCTTATTACCAAACCCATAAAAGACGCCAAAGCCCTAGCGCAGATTTCTGCAAGTAAAATTCAAGCATGGCGAGAGCTTAATACAAGTTCTGCTGCAAGCCCTGCGCAACAAGGCGTGGCGGAATTAGCTACCTTCTTGCGTCAAAAGAAAGGTAAGGAAGCCGTGGCACGGTTAAACTATGGTGCCATCTTGGCCACAAAGGAAATTAACGACACCAACAATGAAGAGGCGCAAGCCTCGTGGTCGCTTTTTCCCACCCTTGGCATGCAAAGATCCTTGCAAAATATGCAGGCTAGCGTGGAAAAAAATGGCAGCATGAAGGTAAAAAATGTCGTAATTGATGCCGAAACTCTGGAAAAAAGCACCGTGTATGAGACCAGTGACAACCTCGTCTACCTTGCCCTGCCAAATAATAAAGGTGCGGCACTCTTCCATAAAGAAGAAGGCGTCGTTAAGCTTGTTGCCCTTGGGCCACAGCTGCAAGAGCGTCGTAAAAAGGACATCCCTTATTATTTTAATCGCAGACAAAAAGACGTGGCCTATTATGCCGAAAGAATAATTAAATCCACTGCCCAACAAACTGCCGTGGCGGCGGTGCTTGATCAAATTAAGCTTGAAAATCTTAAATATACGGTGACCCTAGAAAATGGCAGCATGACATGCACCATGGATTATGTCATGCGCAACACCTTTACTCAGCCCGTAAAAGTTAATTACCTTGGCTGGCATTTTACCGATGCTCGTGGCTATGACTGGCTTGAATATCACACCAGCATTAGAAACACTGACCTTGCCCCAGGCGAAGCCGTGCGTTCTAAGGTGCGTTTTAGGGTGGGTGAGAAAACTGCATATTTATTGGACAAAGTTCGTAAGGGTGAAATGCGCCTTATGGCTAGCGTGTACAGGTTGCAAATTGGTAAATACTATTTTGAACGCTATAATAAAAATGGCGTAGTTAAGCCTGCGCAAGGCGGCAAGTGGCAAATCTTGGACTATGCCCCCATTACCCCCAAACGCCAATGGAGTGCGGCCCCTAAATCCATACAGGATAAGATGTGGGCAGCAATGGCACAGCATAAAGCGCAAAGTCTTGAAAAGGCTGGTCAGCTTAGCACTGCTACCATTGATAAGTTACAGTTAAAGTATGACGCTGGTAAAAATACTCTCACAACAACAAATACTCTGCGCACGGAAGTAAGGTCTGTGCGATATCAATTGCAAGTCCTTGATGATCAAGGAATCATCTATAAGGAGCGAACACAAAGTTGGTCTAGAAGTGATAGAATATTACCAGGAAAAAGCTCTACTCAGAAATTTAAAAAACCTTTGGCTGGCAAAGGGGAAAGAGTGCGTTTTCAGGTGCAAAGAGTAGGATTTAATGGCTATGCCCTTGAACGAGGCGAGCAATGGGCGCCTTCCGGCTTTGTGTCTCCCATTCTTGCCAAGGGTAGCAATATGTACTTTACCCTAAGCATGGCTGAGGCCATGGGTACTAACAAAAAAACCCCCGAAAAGCTCAAGGTGGATCCTGTGGCCAGAGCTTTAGCCGAAGCCAAGACAAAGCGCGCTGAAGTGGACCAAGCTCAAAAAGATGCACAAAAGAAACAAGAGGAGAGCAAAAAGCCCGAAGCTCCTAAAACGAGCCCTGCTACAGCTCCCACAGTCAGCACTGACCCCATGGGCGCCGTGGCTCCTGCCCCCAAAAAGCCCGGTGTAGCCGTCATTGTACCAAGCAAAACTGACCACATGGGACTAAAAACTTTTGGCGCCGACAATAAGCCCGATAGTCAAATCCGTGTGGTGGTGCAAAACGCATCCCCTCTCGTGGGCATGGTGGTGCAAAATATGGGCGGCACTGCCGGTAGTTGGAAAACCAAGGAAGCAAAAGGCTCCGCTCTTGGCGTGCTTCTAGTGCAACAAGGGGCTAAGGTTCTCAATGCCAAGGACACTGCCTTTAGCCTTGACGTTGCAAAGCCTGTAATCCTCGACTTGTTTATGCAAGATAATGGTGCCATTGCCGATCAAAAAACTCGTATGCGTGTGGTCTTTTTCTATAAAGACGGCACCCGAGCATATGCGCTTATAAAAAAATAGATAGATTAGATTTCTGGGGGGAAAACTTTTGAAACAAAAGTTTCCCCCAAGAAAAATTCTCCCTAAAAAAGAGAAAAATTTTATTCGCCGCTCTCCATAAGCGCATCGTGGGCATCAAGGTCATAAAAACCGTGTACAATAAAGGGGAGGGGATATTCTTCGACGGCGTCAAAGCGGATAAAACCCATGGTTTTACCTTCTGGGATGGCAGAAAAGGGTACCATACCAAGGGGAACGGGAATTTCCATCGGACTGACCACCACTTCGCTGATATGTTCTTCGTAGCGTTCTTTTAGGTATTCGAGTACTTCGTTGCCTTCTTCGGCGGTGAAGGCTTCCATTAAGCTTAAGAGCGCATCTTCCGCTTGGGCACCTTCTGGGGTGTCGTCGCTACGAGCAGCCACAAGGTCAAGGGTACGCAGTTCGGCCAATTCTTTTTCATCGGTATTGATACGAAATAAATACACGATTACGTCTTTACGTCCCTTGAAGCTTTTGAGCTGAGCCTGTATAAGATAGACACGGTCAAGCTCCATAAAGGGAGATGCTGCAATAATTTTGAAATCCATGAAAACTCCTCAAAGGTAGAAAGTGAAAAATGTCACAATACATATTTTCTTTGCAAAGTGAGTATACGCCAAGAGGGCACCAGCCACAAGCCATAACACAACTTGTGGAGAATATCCATGATGGGGTAAAAGACCAAATTTTACTGGGTGTTACCGGATCTGGAAAGACATTCACTATGGCAAATATTATTGCGGCTTGCAATCGTCCGGCGCTGGTGCTTGCCCCAAATAAAACTCTTGCTGCCCAGCTTTACAATGAATTTAAGGTCTTTTTCCCTGATAATGCGGTGGAATATTTTGTAAGTTACTATGATTATTACCAACCGGAAGCTTATGTGCCGGGTTCAGACACTTATATAGAGAAAGACTCTTCTATTAATGACAACATTGATAAATTGCGCCACGGAGCCACACATGCTTTACTAACGCGTAAAGATGTAGTTATTGTGGCCTCGGTATCTTGTATTTATGGCCTTGGGTCGCCGGAATATTATTCGCAAATGGTTATTCCGGTGGGCATTGGGCAACATATCAGCATGGATAGTCTTATGAGTAGGTTGGTTGAGGTGCAGTATGTGCGCAATGATTACGACTTCCACCGTGCAACGTTTCGTGTGCGTGGTGATGTGTTGGAAATCATTCCGGCCTATCGCCATGAGGTGGCCTTGCGCATAGAATTTTTTGGCGATGAAATTGACAGTATGCACGAAATTGACCCTCTTACCGGAGATATTCTTTGTAAGGTGGAAAAAACAGTCATTTATCCTGCCTCACACTATGTTTCGGCGCAAGATAATTTGAAACGAGCCATGGGTGATATTCGTGATGAGCTTGGCGAGCGTTTACGTTTTTTTCAGCAAGAAAATAAGCTCATCGAAGCACAGCGTCTTGAGCAGCGTACCCAGCTTGATTTAGAAATGCTGGAAGAGCTTGGCTATTGTAATGGCGTGGAAAACTATACTCGTCACCTTGATGGGCGCAAGGAAGGGGAGCCGCCGCACTGTTTGTTAAACTATTTCCCCAAAGACTTTTTGCTTTTTGTGGACGAGTCACATATTTCCATTCCACAAGTGGGGGCTATGTTTAAAGGGGACAGGTCTCGCAAGCAAACTCTTGTGGATTATGGTTTTCGTCTGCCGTCGGCTTTGGACAATCGCCCTCTGAAATTCAATGAATTTCAAAATATAATTGGGCAAGCGGTCTATGTTTCTGCTACGCCCGGAAAATGGGAAATAGAACAATCTCAGGGTATTGTTACGGAACAAATCATTCGCCCCACGGGCTTGCTTGATCCCATTGTGGTGGTTCGCAAAACCAAAGGCCAAATGGAAGATTTGCTTGCTGAGTGCAAAAGCCGTATTGCCAAGGACGAAAGGGTGCTTGTGACTACCTTGACAAAGCGAATGGCAGAAGATTTAACGGAATATCTCAAGCAAATGGGCATTAAGACACGCTATTTGCACTCTGATATTGATACACTTGAGCGCATGAATATCTTAAAAGCGCTGCGTATGGGGGAGTTTGATGTGCTGGTAGGCATTAACCTTTTGCGCGAAGGGCTGGATTTGCCCGAAGTATCATTGGTGGCTATACTAGATGCTGATAAAGAGGGCTTTTTGCGTTCAGAAGGCTCCCTTATTCAAACTTTTGGCCGTGCCGCTCGTAATGCCGAGGGGCAAGTCATTTTGTATGCCGATAAAATCACCGCTTCCATGCAGGCCGCCATGGACGAAACTACTCGTCGTCGTGAGTTACAACAAGCATGGAATATTGAAAATAACATTACCCCCCATACCATTCGTAAAAGTGTGGATACGCATTTAGACAGTCTTTACGGTGCACAAGAAACAACGGGGCGGCGTGGGCGTGGCAAGCAAGCCCCACAAGAACAGAAGGAAAATCTAGAAAACATGAGCGTGCAAGACATGACCCGCCAAATACAAACATGGGAAAATGAGATGCGAAAAGCCGCCCGTGATCTTGAATTTGAACAAGCCGCTGTCTTGCGTGATAAGATAAAAGTCTTACAAAGTATGCTATTAACAGTGTAACTCTTAAAACCCCTTGGAGGGCGTATGCTTTCAAAAAGAAACATAGTTTTTTTCTTATTTTTTTTGACTTCTTTGAGCTTTGGTACTGTCTTTGCCAAAGACTTACAAAATACCGAAGTTCGCTTACCTCCCATGCCTGAAGGGGGATCAGCCTGTACAACCGTCGTTGTCACTCCCAAGGCTAGTGCTGATGGTAGTATGATGGTGGCTCACTCTGACGATAATCACTTGTCAGACCAAAGCATTGTTTTTGTGCCAGCACGGGATTGGCCAAAGGGCAGCACAAGGCCGGTATACGCTTCAGCTGTCGCCAATGGCCCTTTGCCAAAGTTTAATACGGTGCTTGTGCCTCGCCTTACCGGCAGTGACCGTAGCCCCACCTACATGCGGACAGTTGATGGGAAAAAAAGCATTCCCATTGGCTATATTCCACAAGTTGCGCATACCTATGCCTATATTGATGGGAATTATGGCATTATGAATGAGCATGGCCTCATGTTTGGCGAGTGCACTAATGGCTCTTTTGTGGCTAATGGACCTGAGAAGGGCAAACGCCTTTTTTATACCTCTGAGCTTTCTCGTGTGGCGTTAGAACGTTGCAAAACTGCTCGTGAAGCTGTCATTTTGATGGGTAAACTTGTGGAAGAGTATGGGTATTATGGCACAGGCGAAACCATGCCCGTAGCCGATGCTAAAGAAGCGTGGATTTTTGAAGTGACACCTTCCCCCACTGGAACCGGCGGGCTATGGGTGGCACAACGTGTGGCCGATGGTGAATTTTGGGTTGCGGCTAATAAGTTTAGTATTCGAGATCTCATCCCCAATAATCCCGACCAAATGTGGAACAAAAATATAGAGTCCATACTTGTGGATGCCGGCTGGCGTGCGCCTAAGGACACTTCAAAGCCTATAGATTGGCTATCTTCTGTAAGCGTTGGTGAATATAGTCATCCCTACTATGCACTGCGTAGAGTGTGGCGTGCTTTTGACTTAGTGGCTCCATCGCTAAAGCTGTCACCTTGGGTGGAAAGTGGCCTCACAAGAGCATATCCCTTTTCTGTAAAACCTGATAAAAAAATAAGCTTATTGCAATTGCAAAAAATGTATGGCGATCACTATGAAGGTACCGAATTTGATTTGACAAAAGGCACGGCGGCAGGCCCCTTCGCCTCGCCAGAACGCTATCTAGGCCCCTATGACCCTCATGGGGATGTTGGCAAGCAAGATGCTGAAATCATAGGCGCATGGGAACGCCCCATAGGCATGAGCTATACCGGCTACGCATTTATCGCACAGGTAAAGCCAGAGCTGCCCCCATCCCTTGGAGCGACCTTGTGGCTGGCTTTAGATCGTCCGGCAGATTCCACCTTTGTGCCCTTTGCTGTAGGGCCATTGCCCAAAAGCTATGAATTGGTAGATACTAGAAGATTTTCGTGGGATGAAGCGTGGTGGATTTATAATCTTGTTGGGAACTATGCACAGCTAAAATATTCTTACATGGTAAAAGACATTGAAGCAAGAGCCCACGCCCATGAAGAAAAAGCAAGAGCCCTACAAGCAAGTTTAGAAAAAGAGCTTTTACCTTTGGCTAAAAAAGATCCTGCCAAGGTTCTAAAAATTCGTAGCGAGAAATTTGCCGCCAATGCCACAGCTACCATGGCAGATTGGCGCAAGCTCTTTGAAGAGCTTGTGGCAAAATATGCCCAAGGACGTGTGAGTACCCCAGATAATATGGCGCAGGCCGTAGGCTATCCCAAAGAATGGCTAGATGTTACCGATTATAAACATGGCCCTGGGAAAAGCTATGCTAAGCCTTTGCGGAAAGAGTAATAGCTTTTTTGGTGATTTTTTTGGGGGGAAACTTTTTTGAAAAAAAGTTTCCCCCCAAACCCCCCTT
>CAYJHS010000037.1:0-15986 GCA_964369815.1 uncultured Desulfovibrionaceae bacterium | reverse complement strand
CTTCCTTCCGTCCCACTTTAGTGGCACAGTCTTGGGATAGCCAAAGAATTTTCCCTACTGGCGTTTATTTAGCTAGAGTCAGCGGTTATAGCATTGCTACAGCAGGAAAAATTAAATTGCCTAAGGGTGCAAATGTCTTTAACTTTGGATACCTTGCAAGCAGCAAGGACGGCGCAAAAATGCTCATGTACAGCCCAGAAGAGCGTATTACTGTGTTTAGCACTAGCGGCGAAAGAATACATCAAACTATGGATAGGTTTTCCGGATCTTCCGTAGGTATGGAATTTTACAAAGGCATGCCCGGTCTTGGTGTGGATAGAACATCCCAACTTGCCGGCAAGTTCTTTGCTCCTATGCGCTTAAATGTTGTGGATTTAGAAGGCCGTGGTGATTATGTGTTGCTTGTGAATAAGCCTATTTCTACCGCTGCAGAAATTTTTGAAAATTATCGTATGTTCCCCCAAGGTGAAATCCATGCCTTATTCTGGGATGGCGTTGGCCTTGGTCTTAAGTGGAAAACTCGTCGTATTCGTGGTTCAGTTGTGAACTCTGATGTGGGCGACTTGAATAACGATGGTATTTTAGACCTTGTGGTAGGCTTAAATACACATCCCGGTGCTGTGGGCATGGGGACTCGTAAAGCCGTTATTACTGCCTATCCTCTGGATGTGGGTAATGCTAACCCTAGAACTCCGGCTGATGTAACAGACTTTCATGATACTGGCAGATATTAAAATATATATGTATATTTTATAGATATATAAAATTCAAAAAGGGTTTACGAAATCATCGTGAACCCTTTTTTTATGAAGTAGCTCTGTTTGGTTGCAATTAAATGTATATTAAGAGACTGTTATTATTGACTTAAAACTGAAAAAATGACGACTTGTTAATATCCGCTCCCTCATGCAGATATTGCAAAAATGCTGGTGTCAATTGCATCGACACCAATTGCATTTTGCAATATCCGTCTGGGTAGCTTTGCCTGTTTAACGGCACAGCAAAGCCGTGCCTACTCATAATTTTCGGTCTTCCCCCTTTCAAAAAACTTCCAATGCGATACCACCCTATTGTTTCAATAAACATCATGCCGCAACGAAGTTTTGAGTAGCATCAACATTAACCACACAATATAATAACTCATTCTAAGCAAATACAAGATGTACGTTTTGGAACTGACTCCCGACGCTGTGCCCGCATGAAAAGACCTTGGCTTTTCATGCCCTGTAGGGGATCGTTTGCGGAGCAAACAGTCCCAAAAGGATAGGTCACAGCGGAAGGGAAATAGCGGGGAGGCGGGAGGTGACAGCAATATTATAATTAGATTTAGTCAAGGCAAGGGCTCAAATCTCGTAATCCCCCCACTACCTTGCGTATTTTGTTTAGTGTATTTACGCTATAACACTTGACAAAAAAAATATATGATTTTAGCGTACTTTATATTTGGCATATTCTATTCTTTTATATTTAGCTAAGTGAGGTAATGTATGGCTTACGATAATACTAAAGATTTATATCAAAATGGTTCAGACATCAAAGAAGCTGCCTATAAAGCTCCGGCTGACACCATTGTTTTAGACAGAGTTATTGGCCCAACCACTACCCACAGATATATTTCGGGTGATATTAAAGACAGCCTTAATGCCGCCATCACGGGAGCCAATGATGTAATTAATGGCACCAATGTGGCTTTACGAAATGCTACAATCCTTGGCGATGCGCATACGGTGAAGGGTGGTAGCCTGAGCAGCGGTGCTGATAAAATCACGGTAAAAAGTGTGTCGCACGGTAAAGCAACCATCATTGGCGATGCCTTCAGCACAGATAATGCCAATGTGACGGCAGGCCATGACACCATTACAATCAATACTACCTTAAGCGGCGGCACAACGAAAGCAAAGATTATTGGCGATGTTGATTCCTTTACCGGCAGCGGCAAGACTTTTATGGCGGGCAATGACAACATTATTGTCAAAGGCAGCGTAACAATGGCCGATATCTACGCTGACGCCCGTGTGGTGGGCACTGGCGCTGTCTTGCAAGGCGGCAATGATACCGTCACTATCGGCACTGCCGCCACAGCGGGCACAGTGCAAGTAGATTCTTCCGCAGTGTATCTTGGGCATGGCAATGACACCTTCACCCTCCACGGCACTTTAGCCAACTCCACCATTTTAGGCGGCATTGGCAATGATAAAATCACCGTTTCCCATATGAAAAGCGGCACCATTAACGCTGGCGGTGGCAATGACTATGTCACCATTACTGACATAAGCGGTGGCTCTATTGACGGCAATGTGGGGATTGACACCTTTGAGTTTGGGGAAAAAGTAAACTTTGAGATGGAACTCAATGCCGTAAAGTCTTTCGCAAAAAACTTTGAAAATTTTGTGTTCACCGAGCTTGGCGCCGGCGGCACCCTTGCCGGTACAGGTGCCAATGACATAGTAACCATTAAAAAGATGACCGGTGGCACATTTTCAGGCGGCGCCGGTATTGATGGTGCCATCGTGAATAATGCCATAGCCCATGCCGTAACCTTTGAAGCAGGTGGTAATATGGGCGTTTTACTCAAAGGCGGCATAGCTGCCGGCGGGCACGTAAAACTTGTCTCTACAGATCCTAATGCAGAGTTCTTTGTGGCAAGTGCTGACCCCGTAAGCGAACTCGAAATTCCCGGTATTACCATGACTGGCGGTAAACTCACCGGATCTGCCGTTACAGATTTGGTTTCCATTGATACAATGAGTGGCGGCACCATACACCTTGGCGCAGGGGACGATGTGCTTTATGTAAATACCATAAATGGCACCTTGAACGGTGGCATAGGTGATGATACGTTGTATCTAAAAGAGGCAATCACCACAAGGGTTAGCATAGCCGATGCATTAAAGGATGTGGAAAATTTTGAATATGTCGCTTACGCTGAAGTAAAAAGCGGCGGTAGCCTTATAGGCACAGCAAGTAACGATTTCTTACAAGTTTTTAATCTTAATGGTGGCACCATAAACCTTGGCGGCGGACAGGATATGCTTGGCCTTTATGCAGCAACGAGTGGTATCATAGACGGCGGTACCGGAGGTTTTAAGGATATCATTGAAATTTTTGGCCCCGCAAAGGCAAAAATCACCATTAAAAATAGCGGCTCTGTACAAGATGTTCTCCGCTTTAGTGAAGATAGTCCCACAGCCGGTACAGACATAAAGCTGACAGGAAGTGCAGGCTTTGAAGTGGACGGCTCCATGGAAGGCGGAAAAATTACGGGCACTGCCCATGCAGATACCTTTCATGACACGTCCTATGGTGGCATGTCCCTTACCAACAATAGCTTCATTGACGGCGGTAGTGGTAGTGATGTCTTCAAGGTGCAAGAAGTCACATCCGGAACCATTTTAGGGAATATCGGTTATGACACCTTTGAAATAAAGAATTTTGCAGGCACGGTCACCCTTGACGGCGGCGGCGGAAACGACACATTTACGGTCGAACACGCCACTAAGGGAACGATTCTTGGCGGCATTGGCAATGATATATTCAATATTACCCTCACCGGCGATGAAGTCTTCCTAGATGGTGGCGACGGTGCTGACACATTCAATATCGATTCTACCACTTCGCACACTGTCATGATGAAGGATTTTAATATAAGCCAAGATAAGCTTTTCATCAACGGCACAAACTATACTTCACAAGTGGGAGATGCCGCCAGCGGTGGTTCCAAGACCTTTGATAATGTGACTGTGGACTTTGTTTCACACACGGCAAAAGCTACCCTCACTGACCCTGTGAATACGAGTGTGTTTTTCAACAATGCTTCTGCGTCTGACACATCCACAATCCTCATTGATGGTAATATCGTGGCTGGCGGTGAAGTGCTTTTGACCAACTCTTTGAACGGTGGAAAATTCTTGGTGAATAATACCAAGGGCACCGGCTTTAATATTACCGACGGCAGCTTAACCACCGGCACGGCCAAAGATACCATCAAGGTGAATACACTCAGCGGCGGTGGTGTCATTGATGCGTCTGGCGGTAATGACGCTGTCACCGTAAACACTGTCAATAATAGTGCAATCCTTGGCGGTGCTGGCAATGATATTATTAAAGTGACACAAACAAACAATGCTAAAATCTATGGCGGTAGCGGTATTGATACCATCACCGTGTCCACTAAGGCTGCAAATTCGTATATTGACGGCGGTGGTGGTGCTGACACCATTAACCTTAAGTTTAGCAATACGCAAGCAGTGTATGCCACTGAAGTTCGTGGTGGCTTTGGTGCCGATAAATTTGTTATTGATGCTACAAGTAGAGGTTTTGTTGACTTGCTAGACTTTGATGTCCTTGATGGGGATACTGTCTTCATTGGCACAAAAAATATAACCACTGCCGTGAAAAATGCACAACTGGCAGGTGAAACATCACTGAAGCAAGGCAGTATTACGCTTAATTTCCAAAGTCTTGAGTTTACAAGAGAAACCATCGTTACCGAAGCGATTACCGCAAACACCACTTATACCAACAACATTGCCAATGATCATGCGCATAAAATCTTCTTTAATGGCGGCATAACAGGCGGCTCCACCGACCTTGAAGCTCCTTTAGGCTCGAATTATTCTGGTTATATTGCCACGGGCAAGGGCGGTGGTTTTAATATGTCAGGTGGTTTCTTGTCTGGTAGCGGCCACAGTGATATTTTTGAAATACAAAACTTTAGCGGTGGCAGTGTTACTACCGGTTTGGGTGGCGATACCGTGAGCGTAAATATTTTGTTAGGCACTGCAAAGCTTGATAGCTCCGACGGTATTGATAATGTGTATGTGAATTCTATGAGTGGTTCTAGTCGTGTAGTTTTAGGAAGTGATAATGACTTTCTGCGCATAGAAAGCATCAATGGTGGCACCGTAGAGGGCGGCTTTGGTGATGATACCATTGAAGTGGTCACAGCCAATGGCGGTACTTTTAAGGGTGACTCTGGCGACGACACCTATACTTTTATTGCGCCAGTGCGAGCAGCCATAGACATTGAAGATAGTGCCGGCAATGACACCGTGCATGCCGATATTTCTCGTGGCGGTATTATGAATCTCAATTCTGCTACGGGCTTTGATGTGCATATCGGCTCCATGACGGGCGGTGCCATAAGTGCCTCTGCAGTGAGTGGGGATACAATTTCCGTGGAAAATATGAGCGGTGGCTCTATCAATACCACCAAGGGCAACTTTGCCGATACAATTATTGTCAATAATTTTAGAGGCGGTGAGTTGCGTGGTGATAGCGGAGAAGATAGTTTTACGCTTGGCACTGTCCATTCTGGCTTTATTGCAACCGGCGAAAGGGATGACACCATCACAGTCAAAAATGCTCTTGTAGGCACGCTTACCCTTGAAAATTCTGGAACTTTTACCGATAACGTCAATATACAAAACACAAAAATGAGCAATACAGAAGCCAGCATTACCGAAGGTGATAAGCTTATCCTGCAAGGCGAAGTTGGTTTTTATGTTGCCTTTTCTACAGACACAAATACGGGTCTTACCATGACCGGCGGTACCATTACCGGTAGCGGTGGACTTGATTCCATTCGGCTTGCGTCCCTAACCGGCGGAAGCATCACAGGCGGTGACAGCAGCGACAGAGTATATGTTGATGCCATGACCGGTGGAAATGTACACCTTGGTGCAGGCAATGACTATATGTACCTTAATGAAAACTTTAAGGGAACAGTCAATGGCGGTGCCGGTATTAATTACCTTAACATCACCGAGGTGACGAAAAGTATCACTGTAGAAAACCTCTTTAATAAAGCCACAAACTTTAAATACTTCCAGATAGGTGATCTTACTTCCGGTACTGTCACAGGCACAGCTGATGTTGATTATATGTCTGTCTTGGGACAAATGAATGGCGGAAATTTCAATGGCGTTGCAGGTAACGACGAGTTGCTTGTGGATATCATGCAAGGTGGTACTGTCAATGGCGGTGCCGGTAATGACTCCATTGTTACAAATTTCTTAAATGGCGGTATAGTGCTTGGCGGTACAGGGGATGACACCTTAGAGCTTGGCTTCGTGGCTGGCACACAAGCCATCACTATTGATGGTGGTTCTGGTAATGATTCCCTCGAGCTTGCTGTCCAAGCCGGCGCAGAAACCATCACGGTCAAAGGCGGTGAAGGAACAGATACATTTAACTTTAGCTCAGCACTCGGTGGTTCTGAAACGGCAAGCGTTAATGTTGACGTTGATCTTGATAATGAGGTCTTTAAAGTGAACAATATTGATTATACTGCAGATGCTTTAGCGTCGATTGAAAAGGGTGAGCATTTTACCGTAGACGGTATTACTTTTGCTTTCATAGCTTACTTTTAATTTTGTATAAACCCCAAAGCCCCTTGTGCGAACGAGGGGCTTTTTTTTGTGTTTTGTACATGTGGCTATTACTTTGAGTTAAAAGAGGCCTTAGGATAAAAATACTAGCATCAATTACATGGATGCCAACTGTATTTTTATACTATACTAGCCAAAAGCTAAACTTTGTATATCGCAGGGATTATTCATTACAAAACAGATTACGCTAGCTATGAGGACATGGCAAAATGCAATTGGTGTCGATGAAATTGACGCCAGCATTTTTGCCATGTCCTCATAGCTAGCGAATTATGAGTGGTTATTTATTTATTAACTTAAGGCAATAGCCATATAGTTATAGTCGTAACACGTCAAAATACTACAATTAACTCTTCTGTAACAATTCTTTTTTGTTTTCGTCATACACTTGTAACATAGAAAACCGATACCCATATCCGACGCAACGTACAAAGCCATGGGGCTAGTGGACGGCGTCATCGTACCTAACATATTAAGGAGCATTTCACATGAAGTTTTCACGCATTTTACTCACAGCCTTACTTGCCGTAGGTCTTGCTGTACCTGCCCTTGCTAAAGAAGATGTTGTTGTCAACGGTTCTACTACCGTTCTTCCCGTTATTCAAAAAACAGCTGAAGCCTACATGGCTACTAACAAAGACGTCGCTATCTCTATTTCCGGCGGCGGTTCCGGTAACGGCATCAAAGCCCTTCTTGACGGTCTTTGCAACATTGCCATGGCTTCCCGTGACATTTCCAAAAAGGAAATCAAACTTGCTGAAAGCAAAGGCATTAAGCCTAACCGCATCGTTGTTGCCATCGACGCTCTTATTCCAGTAGTTAACCCCAAAAATCCCGTGAAAGACTTGACCGTAGAGCAATTAAAAGGCATCTACATGGGCAAAATTAAGAACTGGAAAGAAGTGGGCGGCCTAGATAAGCCTATCGCTGTTGTGTCCCGTGATACCTCTTCCGGCACCTACGAAACATGGCAAGATAAAATTCTTGGCAAAAACCGTGTGGCTCCTTCTGTTATGACCACCGCTTCTAGTGGCGCCGTGGTACAAACTGTAGCTAAAAACGAACTTGCCATTGGCTATATCGGCTTTGGTTATGTGACTGACAGCTTAAAAGTGCTCAGCATTGACGGCCTTTTGGCAACCCCAGAAACTGCCCTTTCCGGTAAATGGCCTATAGCTCGTGACCTATACCTCTTCACCAACGGTGCTCCTACCGGCGCTGCTAAAGGCTTCATTGACTTTGTACTCAGCGCTGCTGGTCAAAAGCTTGTGAAAGAAGTGGGCTTTATCCCATTAACGAAATAATATATTAAGTAACGCATTTTTCCCCTTGTCTTTTGTCTTCATTATTGAAGATGAAAGACAAGGGAAAGTGGTGTTTTTAAGGGCTTATGCATGAAAGAAAAACTCATTAATGGAGTCTTGGCCATGGCGGCCGCCTTTTCGCTTGTTTCCCTTTTGGGGATCATGCTTTTTTTGTTTTATGAAGGTGTGCCAATTTTTAAAGATGTGTCGGTGACGGGTTTCCTCTTTGGGGAATTTTGGTATCCTACCTCCGATCCACCGGATTTTGGTATTTTCCCCCTTATCGTTGGTTCACTAGCAGTCACCTTGCTCGCTTCGCTTATTGCTGTGCCACTTGGTGTGTTGACGGCAGCTTATCTTACAGAAATCGCCTCAAGCTCCGTGCGCCGTGTCATTAAGCCCTTTGTGGAACTTCTTGCGGCCTTACCTTCAGTGGTTATAGGTTTTTTTGGTATGGTAGTAGTTGCTCCTTTTTTACAACAAACCTTTGGGCTTACCACAGGCTTAAACCTCTTTAACGCCAGCCTCATGCTCGCTTTTATGTCTGTGCCTACCATTTGTTCCGTGGCGGAGGATGCGCTTTTTGCCGTACCACGCCCTTTGCGTGAAGCATCCCTTGCACTTGGTGCTACCCGCTGGGAAACCACCGTAAAGGTCGTATTGCCTGCGGCTTTATCCGGCATTGGTACCGCCATTATGCTTGGCATGAGCCGTGCCATTGGCGAGACCATGGTAGTGCTCATGGTAGCAGGCGGCGCCGGTATGATTCCTACCTCTATCTTTGACCCTGTGCGCCCCATGCCCGCTTCCATAGCCGCCGAAATGGCAGAAGCTCCTTATAGAGGCGAACATTATCATGCGCTCTTTGCCATTGGTATGGTACTTTTCCTCTTTACTCTCTGTTTTAACATGATTGCCCAGCATATTGCCGAAAAGCATAAGCAAGTGGGCTCTTCCAGCTTGTAGGAGGCCGCATGAAATTTGAAGTATCTAGCTCTGCACGTATGAAGCGTCAAAGCCTTATGTTTGGTGTACTGCGCTTGGCAGCTTTCATCAATGTGTCTGCCCTAATTATTGTTTGTGCCTTTTTAGCAATCCAAGGCTTACCCGCCATCTCATGGGAATTCCTCACCGAAGCTCCCCGCAAAATGATGACCGAAGGTGGCATTTGGCCTTGTATTTTGGGGACGTTCCTGCTGGCTGTAGGTGCGCTCTTAATTGCCTTCCCCCTTGGGGTGGCATCTGCCATTTACTTGCACGAATATGCCGGACGCACGGCTTTTGCTCGCTATGTGCGCCTAGGCGTAAATAATCTAGCTGGCGTACCTTCGGTGGTGTTTGGTCTTTTTGGGCTGGCCTTTTTTGTGACCTTCCTTGGTATGGGAGTGAGCCTGCTGGCTGGCGTACTCACCTTAGCCGTGCTCACCTTGCCAGTAATTATCGGCACAGCAGAAGAAGCCCTGCGCACCGTGCCCGATACCTATCGGGAAGCGTCCCTAGCTCTTGGTGCAACTAAGTGGCAAACCATTGCTCGTGTGGTCTTACCAGCAGCAACCCCCGGTATGCTCACCGGCGCCATCTTAGGATTGTCACGAGCCGCAGGAGAAACCGCCGCCATCATGTTTACAGCAGCGGTATTCTATACCCCCAAGGATCCGGACTCAGTCTTTAGCTCCGTCATGGCCTTGCCCTATCATATGTATGTATTGGCAACGGCCGGTACAGAAATTGAAAAAACCATGCCCCTGCAATATGGCACGGCATTAGTGCTGATTCTCTTGGTACTTGGTATGAATGTTTTTGCTATTATGTTGCGTGATAGAATGCAAAAAAATAAAGCACACTAAAACATGTGCTCTTAATATGCTTTTTAGGTAGATTTTCTGGAGGGAAAACTTTTGTGAACAAAAGTTTTCCCTCCTTCTTTAAAAAGACCCCCCTCCCCAAAAAAAGATTTGAATAGCATCATAGGGAGGGAAAACTTCCCACAATAAACATTATAAATTTTCTTTATAACCGGTGTCTTCAGGGTTATGTGATAATGCGGCGGCTTCTTTGGCGAGAATATCACAGCGTTCATTTTCTACGTGTCCGTCGTGCCCGCGAACCCAGTGAAAGGTCACAGTATGCTTTTGTAGTAATGGGTACATTTTTTCCCAAAGGTCTTTATTTTTGACAGGTTTTTTATCGGCTTTGCGCCAGTTATTGGTGCGCCAGCCATATATCCATTTTTTTTGAATGGTATTGCACACGTATTGTGAGTCGGAGTATACTTCTACTTTGCAAACTTCTGTGAGTTTTTGCAGACCTTCAATGACGGCAAGTATTTCCATACGATTATTAGTGGTATTAGCGTATCCGCCAGAAAATTCTTTTTCATAATCAGCATTTACAAGGCGTAAAATGCAGGCCCATCCGCCGGCTCCGGGGTTACCAAGACAGGAACCATCGGTATAAAGATGTACGTTTTTCATGATGTTGTTTTGGGGTTAGAGGGTATTTTTTAGGGATTTAGTCGGAAAATTTATAAATTATTTGCCAAGAGCATCCCAAAGTTGCTGCATGCTTTCATTTAAGCAGGTGCCAATGGAGTTATTTTTGAGGCATATGGCAAGTTTTTCTTCGGTTTTAAGACGCTCGCCTTCGCCGATAATTTTCCGCACAAGTGGCGGTACAGCAATGACGGCTTCGGAGTGAGTGAAGCCTGCCCCTACATAGAGCGTGTTCACAGGGTAGGGGGGGACTTGTAGCTTGCCTTGGCTAGCTTGTATGAGCACTGGGATATTCCATGTTGTGCTAAATTTTTCTCGCCAGCCTTCAAGTGAGCCTAAGTCATTTTCGCCGACAAGTTGATTTTCATTGATGATCAACATGTTTTTTTGCTCAGGTTTAATGTCAGCAAAGCGTCTTTCAAAGTGCCACCAGTATGCAGAAAACGTTAAGCAAAATAATCCTATAAGCAAGAAAAATCGTAATCCAGGGCGGGCACAAGAAGGGGAAATAAGCGGCCCTGTTTTTTTTCTGAAAATCACAATGGTACCTCATGTGAGCTATGCGCTTTGTTCAATGTCCAAAATTTCTTTGGAAAGCTGTACGTCCTTGGCAATGCGCTTGGTAAGCTCACCGATATTGGCAAATTGCTGCTCTTCGCGGATGTATTGCACAAAGAAAAGCCGCACCTTGGCGCCATAGAGCACCGGATTGCCTTGCAAAATAAAACTTTCTATGGAAAGGGCATTGTTGCCAAAGGTGGGTACATGACCCACATTGGTTACAGCAGGGTAGGTACACAGGGGCGTTTGTGCTTCACCGAGAGCATTTTTGGGTGAGTTTAATACGCTGAGTAATGTGGCGTAGACCCCAAGTTTAGGCACTAAGGTTTGCCCTACTTCTAGGTTAGCAGTAGGAAAGCCAAGTCCTTCACCGCGCCCGTAGCCATGTATTACGGAGCCATCCAAATAGTAATAGCGCCCAAGAAGGGCTTCTATTTCATAGACTTCTCCGGTGCGCACCATGTTGCGGATGCGAGTAGAGCTTACCACAGCATTATGCAAAATTACTGGCGCAAGACGTTCCACATTAAAGCCATGTAGCGTCCCAAGTTCTGTCAATATTTCAAAATTTCCTGTCCGGCCCTTGCCAAGGGAAAAGTCGTAGCCTACCACTAATTCTTTGCAGCATATGGGACAAAGTACTTTTTGAATAAATTCATCGGGGTTTAAAGCGGCTATATCCTTGGTAAACTCAAGTTCCAGTACGGCACCAATGCCGTGGCTCATTACAAGTTTTGCTCTGTCTTCACGCTCCGTTAAGGGAAAGGGAGCATGGGCGCTGGCAAGCACGGTGAGTGGATGGGGCCAAAAAGTGAGCACAATGGGTAAGAGGTTGTGTTCCTGTGCTTTTTGAGCGGTGCGCCGCAAAAGCGCTTGATGTCCCATGTGTACGCCGTCAAAATTGCCGATGGTGACACATGTGCCGGCATAGCCATGGGTATTTTTTTGAGCGTCAAAAAAAGCAATAAATTCTTCAATAGAGTAAAAAGTGTTCATATGTGTTTATACAAGGCGTTGAAATATGAAAGTATAATGATTGCGCAATGCTAAGGACAGGCGTAAGGTGTTGGCTTTGTAGGTTTCTTCATTATGCTTTACAAAGGAAAGCAAGTGCTGGCTGATATGGTTAAAATCACGCACATCACTGCGCAGCACCATTTCTTTGTAAGCATAGACTTTTTCTTGCATTTTTTTTCTTTCCACACCATCAAATTGCAATAAGTAATCTTCCATAAAGTAGTGGAAAAAACTTTCAGCAGTTTGCGGAAAAGAAGTTTGCAGGGCCAAAGCCCACAGGCCAATGTACAGCGCCTTAAAATCTTGGATAAGGGTATTACGCAAAATTCTATTATAAAATTTTAAGTTAAAAATCTCCAGTTCGGGGCCAAAGTCTACATCCTCAAGGAGAGCTTGAAAGTTGGCAATAACCTCTTGGCAAGCATCCTTGCTTGGCTCTTGTGGCACGGTTTTTTGTGTAAGGTGCTCTTCATACGCCATGCGCAAGTGCTCCGCTGCATCATTTTCATGGGCAGCGGTGATTATTTTCTCTTTTTCTTGCACATCACTCATGGCTTTTTCCTAAAAAAACACTTTGTTTCATGTTTATGCGTGCTCTTTATTTTTGGAGCGGTCTTTATGCTCACTTTTATGCTCTGCAGAGCTTTTACGAGAGCGTGAGCGTCTGGATTTATGCCCACTGGCAGCATGTGCAGATATAGCTCCAAGCCATAAAATAAATAAAAAAAACACGGCTTTAGTCGCACCCTCTTGCGGAGCAGCAAGGCTATCTTGATAGCAAGCATCGAGTAACATGGCAAGCAGCATATCTTGACCTTCTTCGGCGGCGAGTACTTCCTGCATAGGAGGGACATTTTCGCCATTTTGGGCAAAAATTTTCGCAATATATCTAAAACGTCCGATTCTTTCACGCTCAAGGCCAGTTAAATGGCGATACCGTGCCTCCAAAAGAGCAGAAAGACGATCCCCCACCACCTTGGCTACATCACTATCCACAGGTAATTCTTTTTGTATAAGCGGGATGGAATAATGATTGGCAATGCGTTCCAATTCCAGCCTTTGCATTACATCCACAAGGGAAATCACAGTGCCTGCTGCGCCTGCACGCCCAGTACGCCCTGCTCGGTGTATGTATATTTCGTGATCGCCGGGAGGTTCATACAAAAACACATGCGACAGAGAAGGGATGTCAATGCCTCTGGCGGCAACGTCCGTTGCCACAAGAAAACGCAGGGTGCCGGCACTCATCTTTTGTAGCACTTTCTCCCGTCGAGATTGTGAAAGATCTGCAGATAGCTCATGAGCATTATACCCAAAACCTTTCAAAACACCTGTCACGTAATGGACATTGGACTTAGTATTGCAAAAAATAATGGCTGAAGTGGGATTTTCCACCTCTAAAAGGCGAACTAGAGCTCTGTCTTTGTCCATGGCAGGGCAGACATAAAAAACATGCTGCATTTGTGGCACATGCACCTGCTTGTGCGATAAGGACAAAAGCGAAGGATTGTGCATAAATTCATGCGCCAGTTGCAAAACATTGGGAGGGTAGGTGGCAGAAAACAAACATGTATTCACTTTGCGTTTAGGCAAATAGCGTTGTATTTCCATCATATCCGGATAAAATCCAATGGAGAGCAGACGGTCAGCTTCGTCAAAAATCAATGTGCGTACTGTGTCAAATTTTAAGCTGCGACGCAAAAGATGAGCAAGTACTCGTCCTGGGGTGCCCACAACAACCTGAGCCCCAGCACGTAAGCCAGTGTTTTGTTTGCCATAGCCTACGCCGCCGTATACAGCCACCACATCTATGTCCGTATCGGCAAATAAGGTCTGCGCTTCACGCTCTACCTGTACAGCTAACTCTCGTGTAGGTACAAGGATCAATGCCTGCACCACACGGCGCTGAGGCCTTAAATGCTGCAACAGCGGAAGAATGTAGGGCCCCGTTTTGCCGCTGCCGGTGCGTGATTGTACCATAATATCACGGCGTGCCAGCAAATAAGGTAAAGCCAAACTTTGTACAGGCATAAGCTGCGCCCAGCCAGAGCGAGCACAAGCGTCTTGCAGGGAGGGTGGTAATTCGGCAAGGTTAAGGGAGCTTAAGGCGTCTTCAGGTTCTTGCAAAAGAGTAAGGTCTGTATCGGTATATTCTAATCCCATATTTTCCTTATCTTTTTTTTGCTCATGTGACATTTATTTTCCTTATTGACTGTAATCAGCACTGGTTATAGACATGATAAAATACAACATCTTTCTTTATAGCACTAAAGCTCATAAGGCGCAATGCTTTGTAAGCTTGCGAAAATTAAACATCAATGTTAGGTTTTACCTTCTTTTTTTACTCATAACCTTTATAAAGTAGCACCTATGTCAATTATTCTTTCCATAAATAACAATCTTGATCAAAGCTTGCGAGAGCTTGGCCATACAGTTATAAGTATTCGGCTCACAGATTCCGGCGTCTATTCAGTGAAAAGTCTTTGGGAAGGGTGCGAAATATATCCACAATTACCAGATTTTTTTATCCAGAAAGAAAGTTTGGGTGCTAAAATATTTTTTCTAGATGTGCACCACCTTCCATGTAAAAAAGCTTTTTGGGGCATAGACACGCACTTACACTATGGCTGGCAAATGTATTATACACAGCTTTTTGACACATTTTTAACACCACACAAGGCTTTTTTAGCCTATTTGTGCGAAGAATGGCAGCATCCACAACTCTTTCGTCTTGCGCAAAGCGGTACAAAACGCAGCTTCATTCCTCATGCGGAGCGTAAGCATAAGCTCAACTTTGTGGGTAGGCTCAGTGGCACGCGCGCGCATCGGCAAAGAGTGTGCGCACTTTTGCGCTCTCGGTATAATATGGAGCATCTTGATGGTTTGACTTTTGCTCAGATGATGGATTTATATGATAATACTTGCATAATCCCCAATGAATCCATCGCTAATGAAGTGAACTTTCGCCTGATGGAAGCTGCCAGCGCAGGTGCTTGTGTTATAAGTCCCCATGTGGGTGATGATCAAGATTCTCTCTTTACTCCGGGTGAAGAAGTGCTCATTTATAAAAACCTCAACGACCTTGAAAGGCTCATTGATAATTGCCTTGCAGACCCTATCATGTGTGAAAATATAGGGAAAAAAGCTTTTGCGCGTGTACAGAAAGAACACACGCCTTTACGGCGAGCGCAAGAGCTTATGGACGCAGTTACGCAAGAGAGTACATCTTGCAGCAGTGAAGCGTATGCCGATGACATTGCGCATTTATCTCTTTTTTTGGCTACGCAATCCACCGTGACCAATATTTCAATGCCAAAAAATGTTCAGGAATATAGTTATACAATACCTGCTTTAAGCCTACTTCATGAACTTTTTTCTCTGCTCAAGGCTGTCAAAGGTGACAAAGCAGGTAGTAAGGAAAAAGTGTTTGTGCTGTTGGACAGGGCAAGTCTTTGTTTGATGCAGCAAAAAAGTCAAAAAATTACACTATGTACGCATACTCAAGCTCGCCTGCAGGAACATGAAAAAACGTTAGCCATCGCTTGTGGGGGGGCTGCTCTTTATTATGAGGATGCCGCCTTAGGATATTTTTTCTTACGCTTACATCAAAAATTGTGCGGGCTTGGTACTCCGCCAGTGCCGCAAGAGTCACAAACACAGGATGCCGTCATGGAAATGGGGCTTTTATGGGTGCATATCCTTATTCATTTGGGAAAAGAATGCTTTAAGGGCGAGACTTATACCGATGGGTGCTGTCGTACGGCTTTTGATTTTGTAACTGTGCTGCGCAAGCTTTATCCCACAGATATGCGGTGGTTTGCAGCTACAAGTTTGCTTAAAAATTTGTGGAAGAGTTATCCACAAGAAGAACGAGAGCAGTTAGAAAACACCTTATATGTGTGAGTTTTTTGTTTTTATATTGCGATAATGCTTGGTTCACCTCCGGTGAGGGCAAGAGGATTACGAAGATTTTCTCCCTTGCCTTTATTTTATCACTTCCGGTGAGGGTAGGGGGACTATGAGTTTTCACCCTTGTCTTTATTTTATCACCTCCGGTGAGGGCAAGGGCTGAAGGGGGCTGCACCCCCTGGCCGCCCTTGCAACCCGCCTCCCCGCTATTTTCCCTTCCGCTGTGGCCTATCCTTTCGGGGCTATTTGCTGCGCAAATGATCCCCTTCAGGGCATGAAAAGCCAAGGTCTTTTCATGCGGGCACAGCGTCGGG